>JAOZQV010000017.1 GCA_029932035.1 Deltaproteobacteria bacterium
GTCCCCCTCGAGGCAGGATTGCTGTTTTCTCCATATTGTTCAGGGTTAAAAGATCCTTCATTCCTGAGAATACAAAAAATAGCCCATTTCTCTTGTTGCGTCAAGATTTCTCTTCAGTTTGGATAGTCTCAAGAGATTCGATTTGTTCGAGAATTTTTCTCAGGACAGAGCAGACAGAAGGTCTAAACCCTATATATTGTAGATATTTTATGATTGACACACAAGATCTTCTTTAATATGATATCCAACTCAAAGGCAATACTGACCCATGCGGGAGATGAAATGAACAGAAAAACAGAGCTTCAAATATACGATGAGAGCAAAGTAAAGACCCTCAGCTCTCTCGAACATATCCGCCTCCGTACCGGCATGTATATCGGACGGCTCGGTGACGGTTCTACGTATGATGACGGCATCTATATCCTGCTCAAGGAAATAATGGACAATGCCATTGATGAGTTTATCATGGGACACGGGAAGAAGATTACTACTGCCATAAAGGATAATTTCGTTACCGTTCGCGATTATGGCCGGGGGATCCCTTTGGGGAAGGTAATTGATTGCGTATCTGTCATCAACACAGGGGCAAAGTATAATGACGATGTTTTCCAGTTCAGTGTCGGCCTGAACGGCATCGGTACCAAGGCTGTCAATGCGCTCTCATCCCACTTCAAGGTAGTCGCCTATCGTGATGGTAAATACAGCGAGGCCGAGTTTGCAAGAGGGCGTCTCAAATCCAAGAAAAAAGGAAACAACTCCAAGGAGTTGGACGGCACCTATGTGGAGTTTCTCCCTGACAGTGAAATCTTCGGAGATTATGAATTCAACATGGAATATGTTGAAAAACGCATGTGGAACAGCGCCTGTCTTAACAGCGGGTTGCGTTTTATTTGCAACGGGCGAAAGTTTGTATCTAAAAAGGGTCTGCTGGACCTGCTATACTCCGAGGTAGGAGATGAAATAGTCTATGATATTATTTACTACAAAGGGAAATACTTAGAATTTTCATTTACACACTCCAATAACTATGGTGAGACATATTTTTCGTTTGTAAATGGCCAGTTCACGACTGATGGTGGGACGCATCAGACTGCCTTTCGTGAGGGAATCCTGAAAGGAGTAAACGAGTTCTTCAAAAAGGCCTATTCGGGCGTGGACATCCGTGAGGGTATTGCCGGGGCAGTGGCAGTAAAGCTCAAATCACCGGTATTTGAAAGCCAGACAAAAAATAAATTGGGCAATACAGAGGTCAGGGGCTGGGTTGTTGCAGAAGTTAAGTCCGCGGTGGTGGACTTTCTCCACAAGAATACCGGGACAGCTAAGAAACTCGAAGAAAGGATTTTGAGTAATGAACGACTGCGAAAGGAATTAAATACAGTCAAGAAAGAGGCCAAGGCTGCCGCCAAAAAGATCGCCATCAAGATCCGCAATCTGAAGGACTGCAAATACCATCTACAGGACGGTCCCAAAGGGGAAAACACAACCGTTTTTATTACCGAGGGCCAATCCGCGTCGGGTTCCATGGTCCCTGCCCGTGATGTGTATACACAGGCTATTTTTTCCCTGCGCGGAAAGCCTCAGAATGTCTTTGGGAAGAACAAGGCTGCCATTTACAAAAACGAAGAGCTCTACAACATGATGATGGCTCTCGGTATCGAGGATAACATAGAGAACCTTCGTTACGCCAAGATCGTCATTGCCACAGATGCGGATCATGACGGATTCCATATTCGCAACCTGCTCCTTACCTTTTTCCTCAACTACTTTGAAGATCTAATTTCTGCCAACCGTGTTTACATTCTCGAAACGCCGCTCTTTCGCGTCAGAAACAGAAAAAAAACCCGGTATTGCTACAACGAAAAAGAACGTAACGCCGCCATGGAGGAAATAAACAACCCTGAGGTAACCCGATTTAAGGGCTTAGGCGAAATCTCGCCAAAGGAATTTGCTCAATTCATTGGTGAAAAGATACGCCTTATCAGGGTAAACGTGCGGTACATAAAGAATGTTCCTGAGACACTCCGGTTCTACATGGGAAAAAACACACCTGAGCGCAGGGATTTTATTATGGAGAATTTGATCTGATGGCGTATGTCAGCAAGGTTTTCAAGAACAATTTTTTAGAGTATGCATCCTATGTGATAAAGGACAGGGCCATCCCCCACATAAACGATGGGTTAAAGCCGGTTCAGCGGCGAATCCTCCACTCCCTCTTTGAAATGGATGACGGCAAGTTTAACAAGGTTGCCAACGTGGTGGGAAACTGCATGAAATATCACCCCCACGGCGATGCCTCTATCTATTCAGCCCTCGTGGCCTTTGCCAACAAAGATCTCTTTATTGATAAACAGGGAAACTTTGGCAATGTTTTCACCGGAGACGATCCATCAGCGGCCCGGTATATCGAGTGCCGACTGCTCCCTCTCGCCAAAGACGTCTTCTACAATCCAGAAATCACAGAATATGAGGATTCTTACGATGGCCGGAACCGTGAGCCGGTCACCTTTCCGGCAAAAATTCCTGTACTGCTGGTTCAGGGAGCCGAAGGGATTGCTGTTGGTATGTCGACGAGAATCCTGCCCCATAATCTGATTGAGGTGGTTCAGGCCGTGATATCCTGCCTGAAGGGTGAGCCTTTTACGCTATTCCCGGACTTTTTGACAGGGGGTTTTGTCGATGTATCAGAGTATAATGACGGTAACGGCAAGATCTTAGTACGGGCGAAGCTCGATACCAAAGATCCCAAAAAACTTGTTATTCGGGAGTTGCCCTTTGGATCCACCACTGAAAGTCTGATCAATTCTATTGAGGCTGCGGCAAAAAAGAACAAGATCAAGATTTCCACCATTGACGATTACAGTGCAGAGGATGTTGAGATCGAAATTAAGTTAGCCCGGGGTGTGTACACAGGGGATACTGTTGATGCGCTTTTTGCCTTTACGGATTGTGAGTCATCTATCCCGGTGAATCTTTTGGTAATTAAAGACAGCGTACCGACCATTATGACGGTAAGCGAGGTTATCCAACATTATGCTGAAAGGCTGGTCGAGATCCTGACTGCGGAGCTCAGACTTGAGCAGAAACAGCTCGGGGATAAACTCCATGCGCGGACCATTGAGCAGATATTCATAGAGGAACGGATTTATAAACAGATTGAAGAAAAGACTTCCATGGAGGGAGTCCTTAAGGCTGTAATTGATGGGTTCAAACCATTTTCTACACAGATCAGACGCGAGGTTACCACTGAGGATGTTGATCGTCTGTTAAAAATCGTTATCCGGCGCATCTCTCTTTACGACATCAACAAGGTCAAAAAGGAGATGAAGGCGATTCGAAAACGGATCAAGGAGATCAAGTACCACCTTGCCCATATTACGGACTATGCCATTTCTTTTTTGAAAGAAAATATTATAACCAAACATGAGGATGACTATCCGCGCCGGACAGAGATAATCTCTTTTGGCCAGGTTGATGTTCGGGAAGCGGCCCAGCGCAACCTGAAGCTTCGCTATGACCCGAAAACCGGGTATATCGGGTATGAGGCAAGCGGGAACGTGCTTTTTGACGTTTCACAGTATGATCGTATCTTGGTGCTCCGCAAAACCGGGGCATACTCGGTAATTGATGTGCCTGAAAAATTGTTTGTAGACAAGGGGATGCTTTACTGCGGATTTGCAGATCATGAGACATGCGCAAAGACCGTCTTCACAGTTGTTTATAAGAACGAAAACGGGTATGCCTATATTAAGCGATGCCGAATAGAGAAGTTCATCCTCAGCAGGGGATATTCCATCATTCCCGATAACTGCACAGTGTTAAAGGCGACGACACTGGAAGATGTATCCCTGACCATTAATTACAAACCCAAACCACGTCTGCGGGTTCTTCAAGAAACATTTAGAGTCTCTGATTATGCCATCAAAGGAGTCAAGGCCCGGGGAGTGCGTCTTGCAAGTAGAGAAGTAAAGTCTGTTAGGTTTGTGATGCATCTGAAATCAGTCTGAATAGTTTGATATTTCATAGCATTTCTAAGAAATCTTCCAATGAAAGCCCCTCGAGTTCCTGCTTCAACTGCTCATCGCTGGCCCTTTCATCTTTCAAATCATTGATTGACAGGGGATGAATCATTTTCAAAAGGCTCTCGTCGTCCATATTCTCAAGCCATTGGGTTACAGACTCTACAGGCATTCTGATCTCTTCCAATTCCTCCCACAGGGCATCAGCCACCTGCTTTGGATCGCCTCCAGCAAGGTGGGGAGCAACAAAATACTTGTCAAGGATGACTGACAAAGGGGTACACACCTCCCTTTGGAGGAGGTGCTGCAGTTTCTGCTTGTAGGCCATTTCGTAGAGAGCTGCTGACATTTCTCCGTTAACGATGTCCTTGTTAATAAGAACGCCATATTTAGAGCGAAGGGACTTGTCGGATCTTAGAGGATCAGGCACCCACGGTTCAAATCCTGAAAAATCGTTCTCAGTCCCTTCGGGGGGCTCCTCAGTGAACCCTTCGGTGTCTGAGGTAAGGCCAGGTGTGGGTGGTTTCCGGAATACTCCAACCATATCTCCAGGTTTTAGAGGGAAAAAATCTCCGTCACTTGTTTCATAGCCCACTTCATGGTGCCCGCAGGTCGGACACTTTCGGGATGTGATCACACCGATAACGGTCTTATCGCTCTCCATTTTTCAGATTCCACCTTTCACAAAAGAATATAATAAGGGTTCAAAAGACTATCAGCCTTAACTCTGGATTGTCAAGATTTACGGCACTCAATCTGTTCTGAAGGGAAAAACATCCCTGAAACAATGTGTTGCCGTGATGCTTGACCGGAGAATGAATAAAGGATAAGATAAAATAAAAACAGACACCTTCTGAAGCTTATGACCCTGCTCATCCTTTATGTGGCCCTGGCCCTCGGCGTTTCGTTTGTGTGTTCAATTATGGAAGCCGTGCTATTGAGTGTAACACCTTCTTTCGTTGCGCACATGGAACGTGACCGCGGGGGAGTGGGACGAAAGCTGCGGGCCTACAAGGACCATGTGGATCAGCCACTCGCCGCCATTCTGAGCCTGAATACCATCGCCCATACCGTGGGCGCCGCCGGGGCCGGCGCCCAGGCAGCTGCCGTTTTTGGAAACGCCTATGTGGGAATTATTTCAGGCGTGCTGACCTTCCTCATTCTTGTAATTTCCGAGATCATCCCCAAAACATTAGGGGCCGTTTATTGGAGGCAGCTAACGCCGGTAGTCGTCAGGATGCTCGGACTGACGATCCGGACCATGTGGCCACTGGTGAAGATGGCAGATGGCCTGACGAAGCTGATCACACGCGGCAAGAGGAAGATCTTTTTCCATCGTGAAGAGTTCATTGCTCTCGCTGAAGCAGGGGCGCAGGAGGGCGTCCTACACGAAGAGGAATCTCGTATTCTGAAGAGTCTTTTCCGCTTTCGCCAGGTACGTGCCCGCGATATCATGACGCCGCGCACCGTCATCTTCGCCCTTGCCGAGGAATTGACCGTAGCAGAGGCGCTGGAGGCTCATCCCGACCCCAGCTTCTCCCGAATTCCCGTCTACGGGGAGAACCGCGACGAAGTGACAGGGTTCGTTTTGAAGAGTGACGTGCTCATCGAGGCAGCCAATCTACAGGGGGGGACAACCCTTTCGCAGCTGAAACGCCCGATTCCGGTGATCCCGGGCAACCTGCCGCTCCATGAACTCTTTGATCGCCTTCTCAACGAGCGCACCCACATGACTCTCGTGGCTGATGAGTATGGCGGTACCGAGGGGCTCGTTACCATGGAGGATGTGGTTGAGACGCTATTAGATCTTGAAATTGTGGACGAGGGTGACAAGGTTCAGGATATGCAGGAACTGGCACGTCAGCAGTGGCGCAAGCGTGCCTTTCGTCAAGGGATCATCGCGGAAATCGCGGATAATTGACCATAAGAGCAATGGGAATCTGGCGGCCTTTATGGCGATTTTTTCTTTGATGAGGTTCACATGAATCATTCAAAAAGAGGTATTCACATTTCTGCCGGTACCCCCGCCCTAAAAGAGAGGTTTATCCGGATACTTCAGAACATCAGTCGCAACAACCAACTTCCCTTTTCCGTAGAGATTATCAGGTCGCTGGATGACGCAAAAGACATTGACCTTCTGTTCTTTGAGGCAGATCCCAAACGAATAGACGATTCCAAGATGGAATTGCAGCGACTTCTCAACACATTCCGTATGAATGTCGTATTGACGTGCGCAACCGAATACGATAATTTAGAATTGGCCAGTGAGTTTGGAATTGGGAACATCCTCCTTCCGGAATCATTGAACGAGTCGGTCATCAGGGCAGTTATTGCCAAGTTGCTGGGAAAAGAGTTTTTTGGACACAGACCATTTTTCCCAAACGGGTATCCTCTCTTTGAGAGGGAATATCTCTTCTCGGGGAGAGTCCAATTTCGAGACTTCCAGAAAAAGTACTTCGAGGATTTCACTACCGGCCTTGATGCTGACGAAAGGGATTATTTCTCTATGTTCGCCTCTGAATTAATGACCAACGCGATTTTTTACGGCGTTTACGGAATTACTCCAGAGGAAAGAGAAAAGAATCAGATCGGCTTTTCCCCTCATGTGGCAATACCCGGGGGAAAAGAGATCAGAGTCAAAATTGTCAGGGATGATGAGAAATACGGTATCAGCATTACGGACAAGACCGGGTCCCTGACGTTACAGCGAGTCCTCGAAAAAATCAGGAGGCAAACCGTTGCTCCAGGTGAATCTGCTCCTAAAGGGCTTCACGATCTGACCGGGAGAGGACTCTTTATTCTAAGTAAACAGACGCGTCTGATCATTAACATCCTGAGAAAAACGAAAACAGAAGTCATCATACTCCGATACAACGATCCACTTCTTAATAAATATCAATCTTTGATCATCAATGAAAAGGAAAAATGATAGAGGCGCATAACCACAAACCTTGTTAACCTTCCTGGTTTACTGGGAGACAAAATGGATGACAAGATCTCTCTCGTTGCACAACAACTTGTAAAAGGCGGAAGGAACGTCGTTTTCACCGGCGCTGGCATATCCACCGAAAGCGGTATACCTGACTTCAGAAGTAAAGGCGGCATATGGGACAAATACCGGCCGGTTTATTTTGACGAATTCATGTCCTCGAAAGATGCCCGGATAGAATACTGGAAGCAGAAGGCGGAACTCTACCCCGATCTTGTGAATGCAAGGCCCAATCCTGCTCATATGTCTGTGGCCGGGCTTTATGAGACAGGCCTGATTGAGGCAGTAATCACCCAGAATATTGATGGGCTACATCAGGAGTCAGGCATTCCAGACGAGAACGTAATTGAACTCCACGGCAATACTCTAAGGGCACGCTGCGTGACTTGCGGAAAAGCGGCTTCCCTGCATGAAATCCACAGACGTATAGAAAAAGGGGACCTGGCACCGGAATGTGAATGCGGCGGCTATATAAAATCGGACACCATTTCATTCGGGCAGGCCATGCCGGAGGATGAGTTGGAAAGGGCAACAGAATTGGCTCGAAACTCCGATTTCTTTATGGTTGTGGGATCCACACTCCTGGTTCACCCTGCAGCTGCGATGCCCGCCCATGCCAAAGAAAACGGTTCATTTCTGGTCATAGTCAACCTTTCTGAGACCCCCTATGATAATGTGAGTGACGTGCTGATCAGGGGAAAGGCAGGCGCAGTCCTCCCTGAGATATCCAAGGAAGTTAGGTGCTTATCTATGGACGTCCCGCAAACCATTAAATGAAGGATTCACAGAATGGCTATTTCAAACCGAGAGCGAGTCTGTAAACCCAGTTGAGAATAAACATCGCGGCGATTATCCAGCCTGCATGGAAGGATTTCAATAAATGGAACAGGCCGCTTACAATCCTGGTACCTGTTAAGAGGGCTGTTATGTGCCATGCGAATATGAGAGCGGTTGCTATATATGTCAAACAGGCCAGGGGTGCGTTGTTTACTGCGAAGGCCCAGTCTCCTTCAGCGATTGCCCAGAACGAACGGGTAAAACCGCAGAACAGACAAGGATAACCTGTCAGACTGAGAAAAGTGCATTCCTGCAAGGGTAGAGAATCGGATGATATCAGGTGTGGCAGCAACAATGCTATCCCTGTAATGAGGGCAAGAGGGAGATGAGCCACAACCACATCCCAGTAAGAGTCCGGCCGTGTCCAGGATAAAAATGGAGAAATAATATGCATTGTGTAATGGCTATTAGGGCTGGGCCGTCTCGATATCCTTGTTCCCGCCCTCATCCAATTCCTTCTCAGCAGAGACCTCAGGTTCGCTCCCGCCAAACACGTCGCGGTAGGCCACGGTCAGGATACAGGCCTGGATTGGGATGGTGAAAATCACACCGATTCCGCATGCTATAGCCCCGATACTGCCGATAATGTTCGAAACAATTGAAAAGCCCAAGAATGGCCAGATGTTGGGCTTCACCCTGTTAAAACTCTCCATAGAGGCAGGCCAGAATTCCCTCCGCTTGTCAACTATGAGAAATAGACCGAACATCAGCAGGGCGTGGGCAACAAAAACGACAAAAATGGAGGCTAATTGCCCGATACAGGGTACTAAACCAACGACAATCGACACTACAAAAAGCGCAATCCCCCATAGGACTACAAAGAGAAGCGAGTCCAAAAAGTAGTCAAACCCTTTGAACAGGGTCCCAACCTCGGGCTTTGGTTCCTTCTTGTCAAGCAATCCTAATGTGATTAAGACAACTCCCGCAAACATGGGTCCCGCAAGGACCCCGACTGTTACCGCGCTGAGCACAACGGCAATAAGCGAGGCCAGAACAAGTATACCGAAATTCTCTTTATAAAGGTTGAATCCCTTTTCGATCCATTCACCGAATTTGACTGCAACTTCATCCATTTTGTCCCTCCTAACCCGGCGAAGCCGGAATTGAATATTGAATATTGAAAATTGAATATTGGTGGAAGTCGCTTCGCTCCGTCATCTCTTTGATAGGTCTTTTAAAAATTTAAGTAATTCCTCAAAATTCAATCTAACTATGGCGTAAATCATGCGCAAACATGATGTGATTTGAACAAATAGGTGCTAAGGTTGATCCCTGGCTTTTCACGCTTTGGTCCCGCTCGTAAACGAGACTTACCGCTCCCTCTCTTCTGACCACTTGATGTCCCTTAACAATCATGATACAAGATTTTTCCACAAAGGCAAAGGAGAAAACCATTTGAAAAAACAAACACAGTTCTTTTTGATTACAGCCCCTTTGTGGATATTTTTCCTCGCCTTTGAGAGCTTCTATTTCATAAACGAGGCAATACCCTTTGATTCCCATAAAACGGCATCCAATGGCGCATTGAGCGTCAGTTCAAAAACCCGCCACGCACAGAACGAATCTCCTCAATTGCAGTTTAACAAGCTGACCCCCGCGCAACAATACGCAGGGGAAATATTATCCTATCTTTTACAGGTAGTTCTGGGCCAGGCCGGCCGCCCAGAATCGAGAGAGGATTGGAAAGTAAGGGGGATAGATGAAACGCTCGATTTCAATAACATTGTTGAAGTCATGACCGATCCGGAGAGAAACCAGCTTGATTTGATGGTTCTTGACCCGAACATCCTGGATCTTACAAGGACCCTTTATTATTACGATGAGAAATTGAGCCTATATAAAGGTGATTTCAGCGTTGCGAGTATCTATCCGGCCCCTGAGTTCATAGCCATAAGATTGCTCCTATTGCAAAAAATCCATCGCACTGAAAAAATAAACCTCAAGGCCCTTATTGATCGAGAAGAGCTTTTGTTGTATCCGGGCTTAGAGCCTTCACAAGAAGATCTTAATACCATGAATCTAAAGCCCGATGAACTGAAACTCATTAGAGCTGTTATAAAGAACGAACCACGTATATACCAATATTTGAAATCCCCCTTTTTGATTAAGGCTTTTTATGACATAGGCGCAATCAAGGGCGGGGCATTTGTCAAACAAAGAATTCGTGATGCAAACTATAAGAGGTATCAGTGCAGCCGCTTGGGGGGCTCGGTTAAGCGCGATGCCCTGAAAATACTCTTTTTACCATCCATGATGAGAGAATTCTATTATGGAGACTCCAAACGGAGTTTGTCTCAACATGGCTTCAAACCAACTGAGTTTTTTGATGAGATGGTGAGAAAATTAGCAGAGGAGATACTTTCAGCAACAAAAACCCGTCTAAGAAAAGAGGTCATCCGCCTGAGAAAAGGGAAACCTAAAATCAGCGTGTTACAATGGGACAAGCTGTGGACTCGAATTGCAGAAGAGAATATATCCTTTTATATTGAAGATGAAAGACCTCTTGTCATATATCCTGAAAATGCCGAGCAGGTGATCCGGGATGTCTGTCCCGAGGCTGACTTCACGGTTATCCTTTTAGGCAAAAATATCTACAAATCGATATTGTTTGATAAGATTAGAGACGTTTATCCTTTTGTTGATCGTCTTTATATCGGCATAATGGATATAAAGCACTCGGAAGCAGAAGATGAGACGAAAAAGATCAGCGAATTCATCTGTTCAAGGCTCAAAGATCGTATACGGAAAATGGTCGGGAAGGCGAAGCCCTCCATTGATTAATGGCAATCTCAAGGTTGCAAAAATTACCAGCACCTGTTAAGAAATATCTATTTAACTTCTCAATCCCGCCTCAGGCGGGACTCAACCACTCAATCCCGCATCAGGCGGGCCTGAAGGAGAAACTGAAATGAGATTTGTCATTATCGGCGGAGATGCTGCAGGAATGAGTGCGGCAAGTCGCGCCAAGAGAAACTCACCCGAGCTAAAAGTGACGGTATTGGAGCAGACAGAGGATGTCTCATACAGCGCCTGCGGTATGCCATATAACATTGCCGAGGCCGGACGCCCGGTAGACGACCTTGTGGTTCGTCAGGCCCACGTGTTTAGGGAAAAACAGGGGATCGACTTGAGGACCGGCCATTCTGTTGAGGAGATTGACCGGAGTTCGAAGAGGGTCAGAGGCATGAATAGAGCCGGTGAGCCCTTTGAGATTCCCTACGACAGCCTCCTGATTGCCACGGGGGCCTCGCCTGTTAAACCGGATCTGCCGGGTTTTGACCTCCCAGGAGTTATGGCCCTCAAGAGTCTGGAGGATGGGCGCAGGATCAAGGGCTTCATGGAAAAGGAGTCCGTCCGTAAGGTGATCATCATCGGGATGGGTTATATCGCCTTAGAGATGTGTGAGGCCATGGTTGCCAGGGGGATCCACGTGGAGATGGTAAAGCCGAGGCCTACCCTTCTGCCCTGGATGAACAGCAACTTGGCCGCGGTGATCCAGGAAGAAATAGAGAGCCATGGTGTGCTGATCCATCCGGGCAAGGAAATCCAGAGCATAACGAGAGAGCAAGACAGTTTGCAAGTCATCTGTAAGGATCTGATCCTTGAGGGCCAGATGATCCTGGTGGCCGTGGGTGTCAAACCCAACAGTGGGATGGCGGATCGGGCCGGGCTGGAATTAGGGCCTGGGAGCTCTATTGCGGTGGGAAAGGACTTGCGGACATCTGATGAGGAGATCTTTGCGGCCGGGGATTGTGCAGATGCCTTCCATGTGGTGACAGGACAGAAGACCTGGATACCCCTGGCGCTGAGGGCCAACAGGGCAGGGTGGGGAGCGGCCGATAATGTGACAGGAAAAAGGGTTGAGCTTGAAGGGATCGCCGGGACAGCGGTCTTCAAGGTTTTTGACCTGCAGGTGGCCCGGAGCGGCCTGAGCCTTGCCGAGGCCACGAAATATGGATTCGATCCAGTTGAGAATATGATTAAGAGCCGATCAAGGGCCCATGCCCATCCTGGTTCTGAAACCCTCTATATCCAGATGGTGGGAGACAAGAAATCAGGCAGGCTTCTGGGCGCACAGATGGTGGGGAAGGAGGGCGCGGCCCACCGGATCGACGCCATCGCCGTGGCCCTGCACCAGAGGATGACCGTTGACGCATTCAGTCAGTGTGACCTGGCCTATGCGCCCCCGTTCAGCCCCACATGGGACCCGATGCTCACTGCCGCTAACCAGCTTATCAAGAAGATGTGACTTGGAGGGTCCTTAAAGGCTTATGCCGATTTCTATTCGGGCCAAGAGAACCGTTTTCTTTGCATTTGCTTTTCTCCTTCTCGCAGGAGTACTGCTGTCCGCCGGGGTTGCCCGATACCTTGTGCAACCGGCACGAAAAATCGGCCCGGATCAGATTTTCATTGTGCATAAGGGGGCAACTTTAAGGGAGGTTATTTGTGATCTTGAAAAGAAAGGAATAATCGCCAATAAGGCGCCTCTCCTTTTATGGAACAGGCTCTCTGGATACGGAACCAGGGTAAAGGCAGGGGAATACCGGCTTAACAGCGGTATGGCTCCATTGGGGGTCCTCAATATCTTGAGCAAAGGGGTCAGTGTAACACACCCCGTGACCATCCCTGAAGGGTTTACCATAAAGCAGATTGCGGAGGAATTAGAGAAGAAAGGGCTGACAGACAGGGCCAAATTCTCAGCGCTTGCAGAGGATCCTGATGTTGTCAAGAGTTATGGCATATCCGGCCCAAGCCTCGAAGGATATCTATACCCCGATACCTACCGGTTTGGCCGGGGCCAGCCCGCCATATCAATCATTGATGTAATGGTTAAGCGTTTTTTTGAAGTAACCAACCCCTTAGATGAGAGGATAGGGGAGTCGGGCATGACTTTCCAGCAGGTAGTTACCCTGGCCTCCCTGGTTGAAAAGGAAACCGGACAGAGGGAGGAGAGAGCTGTTATTGCGAGTGTTTTTCTGAATCGATTAAAAAAAGGGATGCGTCTTGAAAGCGACCCGACCGTCATATACGGGATCAGGGACTTCAACGGAAACCTGACGCGAAAGGACCTGAATGAATCGACCCCTTACAACACCTACGTCATTAAGGGACTGCCTTTCGGTCCTATTGCAAACCCGGGCGAGGAGTCGATCAAGGCCGTTTTATACCCGGCAGACACCGATTATCTCTATTTTGTTTCTAAGAATAATGGGAGTCACCACTTTTCCAAGACCCTGCGGGAACATAACAAGGCAGTCAAGATCTATCAAAGGAAAGGGCGCGGGAATCGCACAAAAACATCTTGACAGGTCCTTTTGTATACAGTACACGAAAACCTCTGAACTGTGAACCCGTAAAGAGACCTTTGAACCTATAAAGTGAAGGAGATATTATGAAAGATGTTGTCATTGTTTCTGCATGCAGAACAGCCGTGGGGGCCTTTGGCGGAACCCTTAGAGATATGAACGCGGCCGTTATCGGAAGCATTGCCATGAAAGAGGCCATAAAGCGGGCCGGGATTGAACCCGGGATGATTGATGACGTACGTTTTGGGAATTGTATTGAGCCTGCGGATGCCCTCAATGTGGCCCGTGTTGCAGCCCTCATGGCCGGCATACCCGATACCGTTACCGCCGTAACTATCAACCGCGTATGCACCTCAGCTATGGAAGCGACTATTTCAGGGATGGCCATGATCCAGGCAGGCATGGCCGATATCATCCTGACCGGTGGCACGGAACATATGTCGGGCATTGCCTACACAGTTCCCAGCGCCCGCTGGGGCTGCCGGCTGCAAGACCAAGTCTTTGTGGATGCCATGATTCATGCCCTCCATTGCGGTTCTTTTCTCTTGCCCCATCCCGAAGAAGGCCCTGTGAAAGAAGGGATGCCTCTCGAACTTTTCAAGGGAAAGCCATACATTATGGGGCATACCGCCGAGTTCGTGGCCCAACTGCACAACATCACCCGTGAAGAGATGGACGAGGTTGCGCTGCGCAGTCACAACAACGCGGAAAGGGCGACATTAGAAGGAGTATTTAAGGATGAAATCGTACCGATCGAGGTGCCGCGAAGGAAGAAACCGCCTATCATTTTCGATAAGGATGAGCACTTCCGTCCAGGGCTTACCATGGAACAATTAGTAAAGCTGCCCCCAGCCTTTGTCCCAAAGATCGGAAAGGTAACGGCAGGAAATTCCTCTGGCATCAACGATGGGTCCAGCGCCATGATCATCATGTCTGCCGATAAGGCCAAAGAGTTGGGAATCCAGCCGATTGCGCGAATACGGGCCACAGGCCGAGGTGCCTGTCATCCCTCGGTAATGGGATTGAGCCCTGTCCCCGCAGTCAGGAATCTTTTCGAGAAAAATCCTGACATCAAGATGGAGGATTTTGAACTGATTGAGCTGAACGAGGCATTTGCGGCCCAATACTTAGGTTGCGAAAAGGAATTGGGTCTGAACCGGGAGATCACCAATGTAAACGGTTCCGGTATCGGCCTGGGTCACCCGGTAGGATCGACGGGAGTGCGTATCATGGTGACCCTTCTCTATGCCATGAAAAAGAGGGGCGAAACTTTGGGCCTGGCTACACTCTGCGGTGGTGGAGGTGTGTCAATGGCGTGCGCATTGGAGATGATCTGACCCTTATTCAAAAATCGCTCCACTCCGTGACCGGTTTCAGCGGTATCGGCGGATATATCTGCCCGTGTGCGGGCGGCATGGAATTATATACCCAGTCAATGTCAACGGTTCCGGTTTGAATCCCACGTAAACGGCGCGTCCCTCTAAACGTCCCCCGGACCATCACATCCTCCATTTTCATGGTCAGCCCGAAAATCGCGACCATCTTTCCCGGTTCAATTTTTTTCAGTTCATCGCAGTAAGCCATGGTTGAAAAGGCCAGCCGCCGGCTGTCTACGGCCTGGCACTGCAGGATCGGAACAAGTTCCGGATACCCGTCATCACGGATATACGCAATAAACTTCAACGTATCAAGCCGGTTAAACAAGCCTTCACCAAACACATTCAAAATCCTGTCATTATTCCCGGTGGTGGCACCGCCTTTGGCTATTTTTGTCATCAGGGCAGAAAGAATAATCTTGGGCATCGACAGTCCGTCCGGCCCCTGCGCATCAATAAGATCCAGGTAATGCACCGTGTTGATACCAAAATAAGCGTTATACCTGAACATGGGCAAATCGTTGTATGTTTCATATTCGGGACCTTCCTGACGCAGATGCGTCCATTTTGCATGCCCCCGCCACATCTTTCGATCCATGGTCATGACCAGAAACCCGACTTTCGGGTTTTTCTGGATATGCGATTTACTGTTTCCCTTGCAGAACTCCCCTAAAATAACCTGTTTAGGACCAGCCGCGCCAATGGATGTAATCAACGTAATATGGGGCAGACCATCCGGGTTTACAGACGCCACCAGGCCGATTTTTCCCGCCGGTGCAAACGCCGCAATCGTTTGTTCGTCAAATTCTTTCAGATTATAAGCCATCGCCAATTTCCTGTTTCATTTCTTCGGGTTGAAGACGGGTTGAACCGGTCGGAAACACGATCTCTGGGTTCACACCCGATGATTTTGCCTCTTCCGTCAACACGTCCATGTCCTCTTTTGTAAGCAATTCCGTATGATGAAATGCCCATTTTTGATCCAGCCGCAGGTATTTGTCCCGGCACAGATTATTAAACGCGCACAACTCCCAGCGGTCAACCACGTCGGATAAATTTTTTGCGACAAACTGTCCGATTCCGGCGATATTTTCAAACACCGCCGTGGCACCCGGAATCATCGGTGTCCGAATCCACAACGCGTTCGGATATACGTGCGAGCGGATATAGTCCGCCACGTATAAGAGGTTATCCAAAATCCGTTTATTATCATGTCCTGTAAATTTTTTGTGAGTTTTCGGATCTATCAACTTCAAATCAAACAACACCATGGCTGCATAGTGAAGTGTCTGGTTCAGAGCATCCCTGCTGCAATGTCCGCATGTATCTAATGCCGTATGCAGGCCCTTTTCCCTGAGCGATTTTAAAAACGCGCCGGCAAATCCCGCCTGCATGGCTGGTTCCCCCCCGGATATGGTGATGCCACCGCCGGAAGTTTCAAAATAGGCCCGGTCCTTGTTTACTTCATCCACCAGATTATCTATCTGCCAGATCTTTCCCATAAGTTCCATGGCGGTTCCCGGGCACTCCGCCGCACAGTCTCCGCACCCGGTGCACCGGCTCCGGTCAATCCACATCCCCGCTTCTGTGAGCGTTAGCGCATTCTCCTTGCACACCTCTATACAGGTTTTGCATCCGATACAGCGACTGCCCACCCAGCAGACCTGAGGTTTTATAGAGATGCTTTCCGGGTTATGGCACCAGGAACAGTTTAGTGTGCACCCTTTTAAAAACACCGTTGTCCGGATACCCGGGCCGTCTTCGGTGGACATCCGGACGATCTCAAGGATGGTGGCCTGGTTGTTGTTTAAATTTTCCGTTAACATTTATCTAAAACTTTTGATGACTCAGCCGCGCAATCACCTCATTCTGCAACTCTCTTCCCACTGACGTGAAATACGCATTATATCCCGTAATCCGCACCAGCAGATGCCGGTAGTCCTGTGGATGCTTCTGGGCATCTCTTAACATATCCGAATCCAGCATATTCACCTGAAGGCATGTGCCGCCGTTTTGAGCGTATCCTTTTAAAAAAGCCTTAAACTTGTCTCTGTGCTCTGGATCCTTGATAATCGACGGGTTAAATGTAATCGTATGACTGGCGCCGTTGGGCAGGCTGTTTAAATAGTCTTCCCAATCGCCTTCTCCCTTCACCGCCATGCCGCCCAGCGCTTTTCCAACGGAATTGGCGTTTGCCGTGGGGCCGTTAATGTCCGCCCCATTGGACGGACAGATGGCATTGGACAAGAACTGCCCTTTTTCCCGTCCGTCGGCACTGGCCGCCATCACATATCCGTCACCCGCCCAGTAGTTCCAGCTCAACATCCCCGGCCGGAACTGTCTGCCGGTGGATCGGGTTTTGTGTTTCCACGTTTCAGCGGTCCAGAGGTCCATGACCTGTTTTGCCATCTCATCGGCCGCATCATCATCCCGGCCATACTTGGGCGCCCGGTTTTTCGCCAGCGCCTGGAGCACCTTATGGCCCTTCCAGTTGTCTTTTAAGGCCTGAATCAATTGGGCCATGGCGCATTTTTTTTCATCAAATATCAGGTACTTGATGGCCAGCAAAGAATCCACCGTCGTGGCATAGGTAACGGCTTCTAACGTGGTAAAACTAATCTCGGCGCCGCCCTGGGTGATATCTAATCCTTTTTCCGCACAGCCCTTTATTAGACATGATAAATACGGTGTCTGAAGATATTTTGCCCGAATGCATTCTGATTTCTCATAAACATCCACGCATTTTTTGATGATATAGGCCGTCTGTGTCTTATATGCGTCCCAGAACTGTGCCCAGGTTGTAAATCGGCTGGCATCGCCGGTTTCAGGGCCGTCCTGGCGTATCTTTTCGGTTTTGGACGTAATGGGATCCACAAACGGAATCAGATCTCTGCCTCCGGTCAGCGCCAGCTCCACCGCCTTTAACAGATTTAAATTATTATCAACGGTTCCGGAACGGTCGTTGCCCACCATGGTATTTTCAAGGCATCCCACTGGCGCGTATTCATGAACATTGTCCTTATTGATTAGATGGGTAATGTTTGCTTCGTTTGCCTCCCGAAGCATCCCGGCCATGGACCGCTCATCAAAGTTAATCAGAAACGGCGCCCCCTGGCTTGATGAGACCATATCCACCATCTTATCCATCAATGTCTCCGGCGAGTTCCGATGCAGCCGGACATTGGGTTTGGGCTCTAAAATGGGTGTCATCTCGTCAATGACCTCAAGCATGGCATAGGTCAGATCATTGGTCATGTCCGCTCCGTTCTTTCCCAGACCGGAAAGTGTGATAAGCTGGCCGAATCCAGCGGTGATTCCCTGGTTGCCGTTTCGGATCATGGCATCATAGGCGGTATTCGCATGGACCCAGAAGCATTTCAAAATATCTTTTCCGAACTCACGATCCATACCGTTCTGAATCGAATATTCCCAGTACGGCAGCAGGTACTGATCTATGCGGCCAAAGGAAACCCCCGGGCCGGGGTAGTTTTCATCACTCATGATCAACATATGATTGAGCCACAGGGCCTGAACCGCTTCCCAGAATGTTTTCGGCGGTTCCCACGGCACCCTGCTCAAATTCTCAACCATCTGCATTAGTTCCACCTTCCGGTCCGAGTCGGTTTCCTTTACGGCAAGTGCCCGGCATACCTTTGCATATTCAGCCGCCAGATCCCGGGGCATGGTCGCTGCCGTTATCATGGCGCAAAGCTGGGCTCCGGTTGGGCCGCCCCGTTCTTCTTTGGACAATGTGTTATACTCAGATTCCAGTTCCGCATGGATCCCTTTCCA
>JAOZQV010000278.1 GCA_029932035.1 Deltaproteobacteria bacterium
AACACCGCCAGCCAATGTGGCAACAGCCTCCATCTTCTGGGCTTGTTGAAGTTGGGCTTCCAGTCCTTTTTGTGCTGTAATGTCCCTTAGAAAACTCAGAGTAGCAGGTCTCCCTTCCCAGGTTATTACAACTGCGTTGATTTCTACCAATAATTCTTCCCCAGACCTGTTTAAAATCCTAAAGGAATAAATGCTGGGAAGTTCTTGGTTTTTTAGCCTTTTCAGGTGCCTTTCAAGGACCATATCTCTGTCTTCAGGATGAATAATATCAACAAAGGAAATTTTAGCCAATTCCTCTGCAGAGTATCCTATCATCTCTTCGGCTTTGGGATTGGCGAATTTCAATACCTCATCTTGGGCAATAAAGATGGCATCCGTGGCATTTGCTATTAAGAGCCTATATTTCTCCTCGCTCTCCCGCAGCGTTTCCTCAGCTTGTTTGCGTTCCTTAACTTCCCATTCCAATATTTCCTTTGCTTCTATCAGGTTGGATCGCTCAATTTCCAAAGTGCTGCTCAAGACTCTTTCTTTCTGATGAATTGAAACAAGGCCTTTAACCAGGACTGTTACAGATATAGCCGCAACCGCATTCAAAAATATGAAATTGGCGCCTCCAACGATCATCGCTTCCGAGGTGGAAAAGAAAGGAAATGTCTGACCAAATCGCCCTGTGGTAATGAGCCAGCCTATGATCATCAAGGTGATTGCGTTAATGGCTAAGGCCACAATTGCGTTCTTTGATCCCAAGAGGACACCGGTTAATACTGCAAAGGCGAACAGCCATGCGGGTCCCCCGCTCAAAGGTCCGACTGACAAAATTACAGCCACCCCTATGGAATAGGCTAATAGCAAAGTAATTGCAGCGCGGATTTCATATCTTAAGCGGCATAAAAGAAGGCCCAAAAGAATCACCCAGGCAGCGCCATCTATGATCGCCAGGCCCCATAGTCTTTCCTTGATCACAAAGGGAATTATCGGTATGACTACAAAAAAACCCAACAACAAGCCCGTGAAAAGGATCGCAAATAAGATACGCGCGCGCCAATAAAGGAGGCTGTCTTTCTCCATGGCAGAGGGCGAACCCATCCTGTTTATGACGAATGTCTGAAATCGTTGGAAATAACCTGCTTCATTATCGGTCTGTTTCATGAGAGTTATCCTTATCTGACACGTTCACTTACAAATCGTTCGATTACGTCATCAAGTCTTGATAACAGATAATACGGAATGGAACAGAGGTGGTACTGTTTTCCTGAAGGAAGCTGTATACTATCGATGCGGGTTTTGCCGGAATAGATACGAATGGCATATGGGTGCTGACTATTTTCCATGAACTGATTTAAGGATTTAAGTTTGCCGGTCTTCCCGCTTTTCACTTCGATCGGGATAATCAGATCTTTAAAGGGATAAAGAAAATCCGTTTCAGCAGTCCCTTTTTCCCGTATCCAAAAACGAAGTTCTGGGGGTCCGAATTCTTGTGCCACCATTTCCTGAGCCACGACCTGTTCCGATATTCTTCCCCGATAGACATTGTCTAAGGATTGTCTGCTGAAAAATTCCTTGAATCCAATCCGGTAATTCACCAGCCCGATATCAAGAAAAAAAAGCTTCGGGGCTTTTCGCAGTTTTTCAATAACCGGTATGTGGGTTGATACGGAAGGTCTTGCCCGATATACGATCAAGGCGCGTTCAAGCACATCAAACGCCTCTTTCATTTCTCTTGATCGGAATGAGGACTCTCCGAACTTTTCATATGTAATCCGTTCACCGGCATATAAGGGCGCCCGGTCAATGATATGGGCTAAATATTTTGCTTTCGCCAAATTTGAATACTTCTCCACATCTTCAATGTATCCCATGAAAATGGCGTCATAGATCTCCCTCACTGCTGAATACGATCCCGTTTCCACATAAACGGAAAGCGCCTCCGGCATACCGCCAACGAAGGCATAGGTGTTAAACGCGTCAAGCAGTACATCATGAAGGGATGATTCTTCCAATACATCCTGTTGCAACAGGTTTTCAGCAAGAGGCGGGTTTTGTGCTTCAAGATATTCCATAAAAGTTACAGGATACATAAAAAGATTCTTGACCCTGCCAACAGGAAAAGAAAACCCCTCTCTTTTTGAAAAAACTTCGAGAAGTGAACCGGCGGCAATAATGTGCAGATCCTTTACATCCTCATAAAGGTATCTGAGCGCTTGAACAGCTTCCGCTGAATGTTGGATTTCATCAATAAATAAAAGGGCTCTCTTTGTGTCTATTTTTTGGCCCTTATAAAGCAAAATTCGTTCGACAAGTTCCTGGCCGGTATTGAACCCGGAAAAAAGATCGCGTTCTTTCGGTCTTTCAAGGTTGATGTCGATAAAGTGGTCGAAATTCTCGGCGAATCGGTTGACAATAAATGTTTTTCCGACCTGTCTGGCCCCCCGCAAAATAATCGGTTTTCTATTTGCTATGTTTTTCCAATTCAATAATTCCGATTCGATTTTTCGTTTGAATACCACGCGCTGTTTCTTCATGATATAAGTTACCCCTAAAATATTACATAACAGGTTTTATTGTTGGGGGTAATTGAGGCATATTGTTGTCTGTTTGTCAAGGAAAAAAATTGGTGTTTATTTACCACGAAGTGCACGAAGAAACACGAAGTTATTGTTTTTATTGAAGTTATTCGTGGCTTTCGTGATCTTCTGCCCCCTTGAGCCTTCAGTCTAAACAGCTTCAGCCTGACTACGTGAGTAGTTACAATAAAACAAGGCTTTTTTGTTTCATGGTTACGACTGCTCATCCCTTTCCAGAAACAGTTTAACACGCTGAAATTCCGCTTCGAGCTCAGTCAGCTTATCCTGAGCGCCTTCGAGAGTACCGGATTTCCCTTTGGTTTCAAGGGCCAGGGCAAGCTCACCAAATTTATTGGCGCCCATATTTACTGCTGCACCCTTTACGGTGTGCGCCTCCATTTCCAGAGCTGTTGCGTTTCCTTCAGCAACGGCCTTTTTCACCCAGGATAAATGCGCTCCTGTGTCTTTAAGAAACAGTTCGGTTATTTCCCGTTCAAATTCACTATCCCCGCCCGTAATTTCCTGTAAGTGCTTTATATCCACAGGAGCGCCTATGGGGGCGGAGGGCTTATCATTTTCCACTGCGGCGTGGAGCACCTGTTTACCGGCCCATCGCTGGACAATCTCCAAGAGTTCTTTGGGCTTAACCGGCTTGGAAATATAATCGTCCATACCCGCTGCGAGGCATTTCTCCTTGTCCCCTTTCATGGCGTGGGCTGTCATGGCGATGACCGGGATGTTGCGGACTGCTGACCGGGGATTGCGGATTTCCTGCGTTGCGGTAAAACCATCCATTTCAGGCATCTGAACATCCATCAGGACGACGTCATATTGAACCCTGTTTAAGGCTTCCAAGGCCTCTCTTCCATTGGCCACCGCATCTATCCGGTGCCCACCCTTTTCCAGGATTCGCATGGCCACTTTTTGATTAACTACATTGTCTTCGGCAAGGAGAATCCGGGCCTTTCGGGCCACCCTTTCCCGGAGGCTGTGGCGGGTAATAATATCGGGTCTGGAAGGTTTTTCTTCCACTTCCAGCAGGGTCTCGGCCAAGGCGTCTAAGAGCTGAGACTGACGCACCGGTTTTGTCAAGTAGGCGGAACACCCCAATTCTTTGAATTTCTTGGCGTCACCCCGCTGACCTACGGACGTCAGGACTAAAAGACGAATATTCCTCAACCCGGGATCGGCCTGAATAGCCCGGGCCACATCTTCTCCATCCATATCCGGCATTTGATGGTCTAAGAGGACGGCATCGAACGCTCGACCCTCTTCAACGGAGCGGCTTAACAGGGAGAGGGCATCCTTGCCGTTGGATACTTCTTCAGGAAAACACCCGAACGATACGAGGATCTTGTTCAGGATGGTCCGGTTGGTGGTATTATCGTCCACAATCAGGATATGAGAGCCCCGAACACTTTGACGGGTTATCACCGGGGTCTCTGTTTGTCTCTGCTTTTTGAGAGGGATTGTCAGCCGGAATGTACTCCCTTTCCCCTCTTCACTCTCAGCGGCAATTTCCCCTCCCATAAGTTCTACGAGACGTTTCGAAATACTCAGCCCCAATCCTGTCCCCCCGAAGCGGCGAGTAGTTGATCCGTCGGCCTGAGTAAAGCTCTCAAAAATAGCGTCTAAACGGTCCTGTGGAATGCCGATCCCCGTATCCACGACCTCAAAGCGGAGCAATACCTGGTCTTCATCTTCTCGAACAGGCTCTACACGGATGTCAATGTTACCCCTTTCCGTAAACTTGACCGCATTGGAAGAGAGATTTACAAGTACCTGACGGATGCGCTCCGGATCACCGATCAGCTCAACTTTGCTCTCCGGGTGAACAAAACAGGTCAATTCCACACCCTTGGCCTGTGCATTGGGGGCCATAAGTTCTCCGACACTTTCCACCATATAACGGAGATCAAAGGGGATTTCTTCAATCTCGAGTTTTCCCGATTCGATCTTGGAAAAATCAAGGATGTCATTGATCAGACTCAGTAACCCGTCTCCCGCATTTCTTACAGTCTCGGCGTATTCACGCTGCTCCTGATCCAGACTGGTGTCCAGAAGAAGGCCCGACATACCGATGATAGCGTTCATAGGGGTTCGAATCTCATGGCTCATATTGGCGAGAAACTCGCCCTTGACCTTTGTTGCCGTCTCAGCAGCGCTGAGTGCATTGTCTAACTCTATATTTTTTACCTCCATCTGGCCGGCATATTCCGCTAATTTCTCGGACGCTTCCTCTGCCTTTTGGCGTGCCTCCACCAGGTCCGTCACATTGATGACGTTCAAAAGCACCCCGTCGTATCGGTCTTCATTGTAGATCGGCTGGAGGCGCAGTATGACCTCTGCTCCACCCAGAGGCCTCTGTTTGACAATCGGTTTGCGATCAGTGCCGTCTCTAAAGGATGAGATATGGTTTTGTATCTTCTCCATCATTTCATCTGAATGGAATTCCTCTAACTTCTTCCCTAAAAGCTCGTCTCTTTTTTTTCCAACGAAGCTGCAGAAGTAACCATTGACCTCGACGATCACGTTATCGGCATCTGCAAAGATGACCCCCTCTTCCATCCCGGAAATCATAGC
>JAOZQV010000279.1 GCA_029932035.1 Deltaproteobacteria bacterium
ACGACTATGCAAACCGCCTTTACAGGGCCTGGGGAATCGGCAAAAAGGGAGAAGATAAAGGCGTCCTGATCTTTGTAACAGTGAAGGAAAGAAAGATGCGTATTGAGACCGGGTATGGTGTGGAGGGGATACTCCCTGACGGCCTGGTCGGGGAGATACGCGATCGCTACATGACCCCTTATCTCAAACAGGACAAATTCGGTGAGGGGTTGCTTGCAGGCGCATTAGCCGTGGCCCAGGTCGTTGCAAAGGCTTCAGGGATCGAGTTAGCCGGTCAGATACCGAAAAAAGCTGTCGAGAAACGGACCGGGTTTTCCTTTTTGCCAATTCTCATTATATTCATCATAATTATGCTGATATCGAAAAGACGCGGCGGGTCCTGGTTCTTTTTTCTGGCCCTCCTCTTTGGCCTTGGTGGCGGGGGAGGCTATGGATCAAGATACTCCAGTGGTGGGTCTGGTGGAAGCTTTGGTGGTTTCGGGGGCGGTTTCGGTGGATTTGGGGGTGGCATGAGCGGCGGCGGCGGCGCTGGAGGAGGCTTTTAAAAGGAGCAATTATGGGGAAAAATCAAAAAGATCCAAAAACGATATTACCGGATATCACCAACGCCTATAAGGCCCTTTTTGGCAATGACCTTGTGAGCATTATTCTTTATGGCAGCGCAACAGGGCAGGATTTCCAGCCTGGAAAATCTGACATTAATTTCATGATTGTGCTCACAGAAGATGGAATAGAACATCTTGACCGGGCCTTTGATGTTGTAAATAAGTGGCGAAAAAGGGGTGTGGCCGTTCCTCTCTTTTTAACGGAAGAGTACGTAAAGACCTCCTTAGATGTATTTCCCATCGAATATCTCAATTTCCAGAACAATTACATCCAGGTTTTCGGAAAGGACATCCTCAAAGATCTCGAATTTAGCCCCGAATTCCTCCGGCTCCAGTGCGAACGGGAGATCAAGGGCAAACTCCTCCTGTTGAGGGAGGCATTTCTCGAGACCTCAGGCAAAGGAAAGGCCTTAAAAGGGCTTATCACGCAGGCTCTCCCGGCGCTGATGGCAATCTTTGAGGCCTTACTGCACCTAAGGAAGATAGACGTGCCAAGAGAAAGACGTGAGATCGTCAGGGCAATGGCTCAGGCATTTGATTTGGAGCATGGTGTTTTTGAAGGCCTCCTTGATATTAAGGAAGATAAGTCTAAGTTCAGTGATAAAGAAAGCCTTAATCTGTTTAAAGGCTGCTTAAAGGAAATGAGAAAGCTTTCTACACTAATAAATTCATTGGGAGGTTAACATGGGGAAAGGACTAAAGACCCTGCTGGTCATTATTGGCATATTGCTGCTTATAGTTTTTGCCGCTTATTCATTTCTAAAGGGGACATACAATACCCTTGTGACCATGGATGAGGGTGTCAAGGGAGCATGGGCCCAGGTAGAAAACCAGCTTCAGCGCCGTTATGACCTCATCCCCAATTATGTGGAGACGGTCAAAGGCTATGCCAAACACGAAAAAGAGGTCTTCGTTAAAGTAACCGAGGCCCGTTCAAAAGTGGCGGGAGCCACCACCGTCAGCGATAAGATCCAGGCAAACAACCAGCTTAGCTCTGCCCTTGGGCGGCTATTGCTGGTAGTTGAACGTTATCCGGAGTTGAAGGCCAACACCAATTTTATCCGTTTGCAGGATGAATTGGCGGGAACTGAAAACCGTATCGCGGTTGAACGCAGGCGGTTTAATGAAACGGTGAAGAGTTATAATATTAAGGTACGAAGCTTCCCCACAAATATACTCGCAGGTATGTTCGGGTTTGAAAAGGCAACCTTCTTCGAAGTCCCCAAAGAGCGGCAGGAAGCGCCCAAAGTAAAGTTCTAAGTGAAGGCTCAGCGTTTTTGAAGGTAATAATTCTCAATTCTGGTCAAAGTGTTGACATATTGGTTTTGAAATTCAAAATCGGGGTAGTGACTGATCTCTTTTCTTAATGGTTGGATGTACGGTAATATATTTATCCCGTAGCTGTTCTTCCCTAATCTGTCTGCCTGGTGGACGACCAGCACAGAATAATAGGTTAACAGAAGCCTGCAGGTCACTGAGCGTCGGAACAGATAGGCCCTTCCACCGGTGGTATTCAGAAAAAAGCCCGCATAGCGATACATTACATCAAATGGAAGTCTTACTTGCCCGGGATTCGGGCATAGTTTCCCCAACATAATCCATCTGTAAAACATTTCCAGATTGATCTCTAAGGTATCGCGCTCGTTTACCGCCACTTCTTTGAATAAACGCAGGTCCTTTCGGTCCAAGGCACGGGAGAAAAAGAATACATTCTTCACCATGATAGTGGGGGCAAAGCCCTCACCGGCAGGCACAGGCGGCCTCGCAGCCAACCGTTCGATAATCCTTTTGAAGTAGGAGTAGGTATCTGTCTTCAAATCCAGTCGTTCGATGTACTTCTCAGTATTGAGATACGCAAAAAAATCGGCCACGTATTCATCAATCAGGTCACAGTAAATCTTATCTGCCGGGGCTTTTCCGAATGAATCGCCCTTGCGTGGTATAAATAGGCGTGTTACCTCTCCATCAGTTCTGAATAAATCATCTTTGCCTAATTCAAATAGACGTTCTATCTGACCTTCAGTCGCGCTTAGCATTTCCTGCAAAACGACCTCTTTCTCCATAGGCAAGGTCCCGACACCAAGACGTTTCTTGGGGAGGGCCTTTTTCTCAATAGGAAAGGCCTTGCCACCCGCATCCTTTTCTTTAACATCCTCGGCCTCAGGGCGTTCCCCTTCATGATCCTTTATACCCGGCGCTCCTTTTGAAGACGCCTTTTTATCAACCGGAGATAAGTCTCCTGCCACCAGCGCCTTTTCCGGTTTTGGTCCGGTTTGTGAATACCAGTAGTAGCCGAGGCCTCCCAAAACTACCACTGCCGGAAGCACCCACCACCAGATACGCCCTCCTATTTTATCGATCATACCAATTTCTCCTGCAATACATTTGGTTTTACATGTTCAATCTACAACATCCGATACTTCTCCTGGCCCTCCACATAAAGATCGTTGCCAAGGGTGTCATTTACCACAATGGCGGGCAGGCCTTCTACCCGTAACTCTCTAATTGCCTCAGGGCCCAGCTCCTCGTAGGCCACCACTCGCGCGGCCTTGATTGCCCTTGCCATGAGCGCGCCCGCGCCCCCTATGGCAGCCATATAGACGCCCTTATGCCTGACCATGGCCTCTATTACCTCTTTCGATCTTTTACCTTTACCTATCATCCCCTTCAGACCTAATTCAAGTAATTTAGGCGCAAACGGGTCCATCCGATAACTTGTCGTGGGGCCGGCGGCCCCTATTACCCTGCCCGGCGGGGCGGGAGACGGCCCCACGTAATAAATGACCTGTCCCTCGATAGGGATGGGCAGTTCTTTTCCTGCTTCAATCAATTCCATAATCTTGCGGTGGGCAGCATCTCTCGCCGTGTAAATAATTCCGCTGATCGTGACTCTATCCCCGGACCTGAGCGGCTCTATATCTTCGGCAGATAACGGGGTTTTTAGATGATATTCGTTACCCATAGTCTCCTCCTTTTCCGCCCTCAAAGAACGATCTCGAGATGTCGGCTTGCGTGGCACTGGATATTCACGGCTAAGGGAAGGCTGGCAATATGGCATGGCATCATCAGGATGTGCACTGCAAGAGAAGTCATCCGTCCGCCCAATCCCTGTGGGCCAACCCCTGTTTTATTAATTTCTTCCAAGAGTTCTTGTTCCATTTCAGCTAATTCAGGGTCCGGATTCGGCGTACCCAGAACTCTAAGAAGCGATTTCTTGGCTAAAATAGCAGACTTCTCGAAATTGCCCCCGATCCCCACACCAATAATCGTCGGTGGGCAGGGATTAGGGCCTGCCTCAGCCACGGTCTGAACAATCTTTTCCTTTATCCCGTCCCACCCGGCAGAAGGGGGGAGCATAAAGAGACGGCTCATATTTTCGCTTCCTCCCCCTTTCGGCACCACCCAGATCTTGAGTTTATCCCCGGAGACCAGGTCAAGATGCACAATAATCGGCGTATTGTCACCCGTATTCTTCCTGGTGAAGGGGTGGCACACCGATTTACGCAGGAAACCTTCCTCGTACCCCTGCCGTATCCCCTCTTCAAGGGCCTGGCGCAGGCCGCCTCCCTTGACTGAGACCTCCTGGCCAAGTTCCACAAAAAGGACGGCTACTCCGGTGTCCTGGCACATGGGGATCCGCTCCTCCCGAGCTATCTCCGCATTTTCCAGCAGCTTTTTTAGAATGTCCTTTCCCACATTCGACTCTTCATATCCCAGCGCACTCTCCAAGGCCTGAACAACGTCATCACCCAATTCAAGATTGGCCCGTATTGACGCATCTTTGACCGCATCGACAATGGTCTGGGTTGAGATCTCCCGCATAAAATCCTCCGATTGAGTTTAATATTCCTTTGGCAAATCATTGAAGATGCGTTACATATAGAAAAAATTGTTTCAAAATGCAAACAAATAAGAGATGAACTGAACCATGAGAATCCTTTTGACTAATGATGACGGTATCCATGCCCGGGGGCTCTTTGCCCTTTATGAGGCGCTGACATCCGACCACGAGGTACATATCGTGGCGCCGGAATCGGAGATGAGCGCTGTGGGACACGCCATTACCCTGACCTCGCCGATCATGGTTCAGGATGTTCGTAAGAATGGCGCATTTTTCGGGCATGCCGTGAAAGGGACGCCTGCTGACTGTGTAAAGATCGCGGTGCAGGAATTACTCGACAAACCTCCGGACATAGTCCTTTCCGGAATAAATGTGGGCGCCAATGTGGGCGTCAACATCCTGTATTCAGGCACAGTCTCTGCGGCTACTGAGGGGGCGTTTTTGGGTATAAGATCAGCGGCCATATCCCTTGCCACCTTAAAAAACCCGGACTTCCGGTTTGCGGCTCGTTTCAGCAAAGAGGTCATCCGGTTTATGATGGAAAGTGATTTGAGGGATGGAACAGCCCTGAATGTGAACATCCCCGCGGTGCCACCTGAAGAAATTATGGGCGTGTGCTTAGCGAGACAGGGAACCTCCAGATTTGAAGAGCGCTTTGAACGACGAAACGATCCTCGCGGCAATGTATATTACTGT
>JAOZQV010000018.1 GCA_029932035.1 Deltaproteobacteria bacterium
TTTTTAATTCTTCATAGATGCTGTTTATCCCTATGGCAACATCAAGATATGAATGCTCCAGCAACACGGGCTCTTTTATGCAAATCATTTTTGACGGGCAGGGTGTGATGTGTAACACTTTAATATCCTTTGCCTTGGTCCCATGTTTTCCAGCCAACCTCTCTTTTCCTTCCCTTGCCACGATCTCACGGGGGGTAACTAAGGGAGGGATATGTCCCAGAAGAGATGGGAACCTGTATGTGATAAGACTGACTACCACAGGGCAGACGGGCGATATGAAGGGAAGGGGTGCATTAGGCTTTTCCCGGTTTTCTTTGATATAAAGCTCGATTGCAAGATTGAAAATCTCGCTTGTGTAAGACTGGTCGTGTATGTAACCAAATCCCATTCTTTTGAGGCCTAAGAGGACGTCATTTGGCAATGTATCTTGTCCGAATTGAGAGTAAAGGACTGTGGATGGGCTGACAATAATATTGTCTTTTTCCGCCAGATCCAAGGTATCGGAGGTAATCGCCTTGATCGCTCCCATAGGGCAGACCCGAACGCATTCCCAGCAGTCAATACAAACTCCCTCGATATGGGCCACCCGGTCCTTTCTTACACGGATGGCTTTTGTCGGGCACGCCTTCATGCAAAGAACGCATCCGTTGCATAGGGACTCGTCAATCTGAACGTAACGCACAAGATCGGTATTGTCAGATGTTTCGGTCATTAGCCATCACCTACCTTGAATTTTATCCTCAGACGGGTACCTCGTCCATCCGATGAATCAATTGCAAGGGAATCGGCGTTTTTATTTATGTTTGGGAGACCCATCCCAGCTCCAAAACCCATTTCTCTATGCTCTGGTGTCGCAGTGGAATAACCCTCCCTGAGGGCCAACTTAACATCTTTGATCCCCGGGCCATCATCGCTGACTTCAAGGACAATATTTTTTGGGTCCACTGTAACCAAAAGCTCTCCGTCTCCCCCATGCATTACGGCATTCATTTCCGCCTCATAGGCGCAGATGGAAATACGCCTGATCAGCTCAGGTTCAAAACCGATTGATTTAAGGAGACTTTGAATTTGTAGAGAATTCTCTCCAGCTTTTGCAAAGTCCCTGGCTTTGATGCTGAAGCTATTTACTAAGTTGGCCATACAAGAGGGTGTAAACCGGTTTTTCCGCCTGTTTTGTGGGAAGTTTGGGCCTGAGAAACCGGTCCGGCAAGATCCGTTAGCGGGAATGATGCAAGGTGGAAACCTTTTCCTCAACGCCCATAAGTCCTTTGTTAAACAACCTCCCACATGATGTAAACATGGTGAAAGATGTTGAGAGAAGGGGCAACCCATGTTCCCGGGCTTGAGTAATTATTTCCTCAGTAGGCTGCTTTCCCCTGACCAGTACGACTGCCGCAACGCCTGCAATGACAGAGGTGCGTATGACCTGAACGTTGCAGAGGCCCGTCAGTAAAACCACATTACTATTTTGTCCCGTGAGCATGTCACTCATCAGATCGCTTGCGGTGCCGGCTTTGACAGGAATATCGAGTTTGTCCTCTCCCACAATAAGTTCGGCACGCAACAGATCTTTTATATCCTTTAAACTCAGGGCTTTTGTTTTTATATCATTCACTCGTCGATTCCTAACCCGGATAAACCGGAAGAGCTCAAAGCTCAAAGCTGAAAGCTCAAAGAAAAAGATACAACGTAAAGCATTTCTTGCGCATTTTGCACAAAACTCAATTGGTAACTGTCCAAACTCCGCGACATAAATCATGCGCAAACATGATGTGATTTCAGTGAATAGGCGCTAAAGCTTTTGAAAAATGAAACCGGGTATCGAGGATGTGCGACAAATTGCAACAACCTCTCTTAGAGATCGCAGCGTAAGCAGCGACGGGCCTCGAGAATGGCGGTCTGTTCGTCAAGCCCTAATTCTACCTCCGTGAAGTTAGTTATCCGCTCTTTTACCGACAGTTCATCCATGGTGGGCCGGATAAGCTTTTCGTCTTCCTCGGTTAATTCAAGCCGGTCCACCATAAGGTGGGGCTTGGGATACCAGTACCCTTTGAACGGTTTCCCACGGAGGTAGCAGTCTATGGATATTGCCGCCTTATGGCCTGCGCCCACTGCTTCGACTACAGTGGCGGGACCTGTAACTGCATCTCCTCCGGCAAAGAACCCCGGAACATTTGTTGATAGGGTCTTTTCATCCACTTCAAAGGAGTTCCAGCGGCTGATATGGAATTTATGATCTTCAGCGAGAAAAGAAAGGTCTGGCTGCTGGCTGATGGCGGGTATGATCACGTCGGTTTCAATGATGAATTCCGAGCCTTCAACAGGAACCGGTCTGCGCCGGCCGCTTTCGTCCGGTTCTCCAAGTTCATTCCTAAGGCACTCCATGCCGACTACTTTACCGCCTTCACCAAGGATGCGAACCGGAGAGGTCAAGAGATCAATATGGATGCCTTCCTCGTCAGCTGCGTCCACTTCTGCCGGGTTTGCGGGCATCTGTTCCCGCTGGCGGCGGTAAACAATATGTACCTCTTCGGCCCCGAGACGGAGCGATGTACGCGCCGCATCAATGGCCGAGTTTCCGGCTCCGATGACGCATACCTTTCTTCCGGGGGCCTCTTTATGCCCTAAATTGACCTTCCTCAAAAAGGCGGTGGCCTCAATAAATCCTTCAAAGTCATCCTCTCCGGGTATGCGGAGTTTGAGGCCTTTATGGGCGCCAATGCCTAAGAAAAAGGCCTTATAACCCTCCTCTTTAAGTTCGTCAATCCCCTTATCTCTTCCCACTCGAATACCGTGCTGAATCTCTACCCCAAGCCGCTTAATCGCATCTACCTCATCGTTCAATACGTCGCGGGGAAGTCTGTATTCGGGTATTCCCACGTGGAGCATCCCTCCGCTCACGGGGAGCTCTTCAAATATGGCAACGGGATAGCCCTTGAGGGCGAGATCATGAGCCGCGGTAAGGCCTGCGGGACCTGCGCCCACAACAGCCACCTTGTCCTGCGGGTAAAGCACGGGAGCCGGTTCTATTTCTTTCAGCTTTTCACGATTTGCGTCGGCCGCAAACCGCTTGAGCGCGCAGATGCTGATCGGTTTATCGGTCTCGCCACGTTTGCACTGGCTCTCGCATGGGTGCGGGCACACCCTGCCTAAGACCATGGGGAGGGGGTTTTCCTTCCTGATGATCTCCCAGGCCTTTTCAGTCTTGCCCTGGCCGATGAGGGCCACATAAGTTGAAACATCCTGCCCTGTGGGGCATGTAGACTGGCATGGCGGGGCGCTCAACCGTTTGCAGGTGCCTGTCGGACAATGTTTGTCATAAATGTGGGCCTCGTACTCATCCCGGAAGTATCTGAGGGTGCTCAGGACCGGATTAGGTACGGTCTGTCCCAATCCGCAAAGGGAGGCTGATTGGATGACTTTAGCCAGGCTTTCCAGACGCTCAATGTCTTCCGGAACGCCTTCCCCCTGGCAGATCCTTTCGAGTATCCAGAGTAGTTGTCTGCTCCCTTCGCGGCATGGGGTGCATTTCCCACACGACTCGTCTGTAGTAAAGTCCACGAAAAACCGGGCCACATCCACCATACAGGATGTTTCGTCCATGACCACCATCCCGCCGGAACCGACAATGGCCCCTGTTTTGGCGATATTTTCGTAATCCACAGGGGTTTCAAGCAGGCTCGCAGGGATGCAACCTCCGGAAGGGCCGCCTAATTGGACTGCCTTGAATTTTTTGCCGTCGGGTATGCCGCCACCGATGTCATAGATAATTGATCGCAACGGGGTACCCATGGGCACTTCGATGAGACCAATATTCCTGACCCGGCCGCTTAATGCAAATACCTTTGTGCCAGTGCTCTTCTCTGTCCCGAGGCTGTTAAACCAGTTCGCTCCCCGGTAGATGATCTGAGGGATATTAGCGAGGGACTCAACGTTGTTGAGAACAGTGGGACGATCCCAAAGGCCTTTATTGGCAGGGAAGGGGGGCCTGGGCCTGGGCATACCTCGCTGACCTTCTATGGAGCGCATCAGGGCCGTCTCTTCACCGCACACAAAGGCCCCGGCCCCTAAGTAGAGATCGATGTCCATATTAAATCCCGAGCCTAAGATATCCTCACCTAAGAGACCATATTCCTTGGCCTGACCAATTGCGGTCCGCAGTCTCTGGATGGCAAGGGGGTATTCGGCACGTACGTAGATATAGCCGTGGTTGGACCCGATTGCCTTTGCCCCGATTATCATCCCTTCTAACACCGAGTGAGGATCGCTCTCAAGGATAGAGCGATCCATAAAAGCGCCTGGGTCGCCCTCGTCCGCATTACATAGCATATATTTAGGGCTTCCTGTCGCTGCAGCACAAAACTGCCATTTCAGGCCAGTGGGAAAGCCTGCGCCGCCTCGGCCCCTTAGGCCGGAGGTTTTCATCTCTTCAACAATCTGTTCCGGTGTCATCTCGAGGAGGGCCTTGGCAGCGCCGAGATAGCCATCCCTTGCGATATATTCGTCTATATTGTCCGGATCGATTAACCCTCGGTTTTTGAGGGCAACAAGGACCTGGCGACTGAAAAAACCGATCTGATTAATGCTCGGTATTAGTTCAGCCGCTTCGGGACTTTCAAAGAGATGTTTTTTTACTACACGTCCCTTGATGAGATATTCTTCTACAAAGTAGGGCACGTCGTCCACTGCCAATTTCTGGTAAAACACCTCATCGGGATAGGCAATCATCAAAGGGCCTGCCGCGCAAAAGCCGTTGCAACCGGTTGTGGCAATAAAGACTTCGTCCTGGAGATTGTTTTTCTCGACCTCTTCCACCAGTGCATCTCTCACGTCAAGTGAACCACTCGATACACAACTGGTCCCTGCGCATATCATCAGGTGAACGCGATACTTCTTTTCCATAAAAACCGCCTCGTCAAACCGAAATTAAGAAATTGCGACCCCAGAGGAATTTCCCACAGGGATCCCTATTCCACGGGGTAAAATTGAGGGATTGAGGAATTAAATTCCTAAATCATTTGTTCCTAATACGTGGTTTCACTTCCAATAGAAAGTGCATAATCAGCAACAGGATTGCCTCCTAACACATGCTCATCAAAGATCCTGACAGCCTTGTTAGCGTCCAATTTGACATATTTTACCGGGGCAGATCCCTTGACTTCCAGGGTAATCATCGGCTCGTGATTACAAAGCCCGGCACAACCTGATGCGGTCAAAATAATATCGGTTGCCTCGCTCTTTTCCACCTTGTCAAGGAAGGCATTCATGATGGTCCGGGCGCCGGCCGCGATTCCGCATGTACCCATGTGAACGGTAATCTTCACGCGGTATTCTCCCTGTCTCAGATTGACAGTTCCCTTCATGGACTCCTTGATCTTCTTGAGGTCTTCTATTTTAAGCTTGGTCATGTCTTCCCTCCACCATCGGGATTGAGCATTTCAATTTTCCATGTTATTTTTGAATAAATTCTTTATCAGCCTAATAACAGCCGGATCGTTTATGCTTACGCTGCCATTTAGTTCACCTCGGATAGATCGTGTATCCACCTCTATCTCTTCTCCATCAAGGTTAGAGAAGTAAATGAAGTCCAGGTCCGGATTCCCCATGATTAGGGTGGTCAGGGTGGCGCCCATATCACCTACCGGTCTCCGATCAATGTGGCTTTTCTGAAATGTGGCCACGACCTCGGTTCCCTTTCCTGGGTGAGATGTTATCAGGAGGTTTCCTCCAGTCTCTTTTGCGGCCTGTTCCAGCAACGGAAGCCCCAACCCCACACGACGGGTGGTGCGCGTAGTCACAAACGGATCGGTTGCTCCTTCAAGCATTTCAGCATCCATGCCCCTGCCATTGTCTGTAATGGATATTTGTAAGAGGTCTTTGCTGATATTCTCAGAAACATCTATTTCAATGAGTGTGGCGCCTGCCTTGGTCGCATTTTCCGCAATGTCTAATATATGAAGCGAGAGATCTTGCATATTGAGTGTTGACTATTGAAAATTTAAAAAAGTCGAAGCAAGTCCCACCATTCTTCAATATTCAATTTTCCTCCCCTTCGTTCCCTTCAGGGCAAGCTTTAGTTCGTCCATGTCAGGCCCTGTCATCAGGAAATTCGTTGGACTGATTCCAACTTCCGGTATGTCGTGTGCATCAGATGATGTAATAAATGCAAATCTCTCATATTCCCTAAAACGAGCCCGGGCTTGGGTCAGGGTGATTCTCCTTGAGATCTCCACCGCATCAAGGTCCAGACCCTCAGGAATAAAACCGAGCTGGCTGATGATGCTGAAGGCCTGGCGATCAATATGGGCAGCCACAACCAGGCCATTCAGTTTGTGAATGGCGTCAACGACTTCGCTTAGGCCCAAATTTGTCGCGCCGATAAGAAGCCGTCTGTTGATCCCTTCCACTTCGTCAAACGCATTGGCAATGACCTGCATACCGAAGAGATCGTCGTCATTTTCTCCCGGCTGAAGATGGTTATAAACCAGGGTTTGCATGGAGAGGGCATCTAAGGGATTTTCAAAGAGCGCGACAATATGGGCCTCTTCAGATGTTGTCACCTCTATCCCTGGAATGACACACAGTTCGGTATTTTGAGCGGCAACCATAACAGATCCGGCGTTTTCAGCGCTGTTATGATCTGTGATAGCGATGATCTCTAAATTCCTTTTTTGTGCCTGTTCGACGATTTTCCGGGGCGTCATATCGAGAGTGGCGCAGGGAGAAAGACAGGTATGAATGTGCAGATCTGCAGACACAATTCTCAAACCATTCTCCCTTTTTCCCCAACAAAGACATCTTGAAAAACTAACCCACCATCATCTCCCCGAAATTCCCAATGAAAAAAGTCTCCCTACCAATTCAAATGCGGGCATGTCAGAGAGCAAAATGGGAAGGCCTTCTGCCTCGGCTTTTTGCACAGTGTCCTCTTCAGGTTCCCGCCCGTTGATCAGGATAATTCCCCCAAGAGATTTCATAACCGCCACGGCCACTATGTTCTGATGGATCTGAAGCGTGACCCATAGATCTCCATCATTAGTGTTGGCCATGACGTCGCTCATCAGGTCACTCACATAGCCTCTCTTGATTTCTTTATCGAGAAGATCTGCGCCGGTCTTGACGGTTAATTGAAGTTTTTCAACAATCTCTATTAGATTCATGTTTGATAGCAACCCCTCTTAAATTGCTCCTTACTCTCTACTCCTTACTCTTTCCCTCTGACACTTTCAACAATCTCCACGATTTCCGAGGGATCAACCATGCCATGAGTTTCTTCATCGACTACCATCACCGGGGCCAATCCGCATGCCCCGATACACCTTACAACTTCAAGGGAGTATTCCCTGTCCTCTGTAGTTTCTCCTACACTCACTTTAAGATGCCGGCTAAGGGTATCTAATAATTTCCCCGACCCCTTTACAAAGCATGCTGTTCCGAGGCAGACCCGGATGATGTGTCTCCCCCGGGGAACCATTGTGAAAAATGAATAGAAGGAGACCACCCCAAATACATCTGATGATGGAATGCCCATGCCGAGGGCTATATAGTGTTGGACGGGGATAGGAAGGAATCCTAAGATTCCCTGGACCTGTTGAAGGACCGGGATAAGTCCTCCGAGATGGTCTTTGTAAGAGTGTAAGATGTTATCGATCTGCTCCCTGGCTTGTGTTTGTTCCTCCTCTTCTAATAGCTGGATGAGTTTTTCCCTCACCTCTTCCGGGTCGCCGGGGGGTTCATAATCGGCCATCAATTTTGTATGGGGGATCGATTCGAGCAATCCTTCGCACTGTTCCAAGAGGGTGCGGTGGTGATAGTTAAACGATGTCCAGCCCGGCCTACGGAGGGGCGATTTAACGTCTGCAAAATCTGTGATTCCGATCAATTTTGGATCGGCAAGAGCCCACCGGATACCTCCATGCTCCAAGCGATCATATGTGATTTCCCTGAGGAAGGGCAGCCTCTTTAAGATCTCATTTTCCCAGATGTTCTGGTTGGTTTCGTTCTTCCAGTGGAGACCTAATCGATTGGCTAACTGGGTGAGAATCCAGGTCTCGGGTCTGGCCTCGCCCGGGCTGGGCACGGCCCTGCGCATGAGGCTTACCCTGCGCTCGCAATTTGTATAGGTGCCGGTGTCCTCTGACCAGGCCGCAGCAGGGAGTACCACGTCAGCGTAGTCGAGTGTTTCATTGTTGAGTATGTCCTGCACAACCAAGAAGTCGACCGATTCAAGGGCCTTTGTAATATCCGGCATGGCGGGCCTGGCAATGGCGAGATTTTCACCCACACAGTATAACATGCGGATATTTTGCTCTTCTTCGTCCACCGTACCGCTCATGTTGCGCACCATCTGCGCAAAGGTCAGGCCCGGCTTTTCGGGAAGTTCAACGCCCCAGGCTTCTTCGAATGGTTTGCGGGCGCTGTCATCTTCCACCATTTGATAGCCTGGGAGGGTGGCAGGGTGGAAGCCCATGTCACAGGCCCCTTGTGAATTGTTGAGATCACCTAAATAATTGACCCCGCCGCATTCTACCTCTAAGTTCCCCAAGATCTCCTGTAACCGGACAAATGTCCTTGCAAAGGAGGCGACCTTGGAGCCGTACACCAGCATCGTCGATTCGTCAGAGTCCAGAAGGTCAACTGTCGCCCCGATATCATTCCCGGAAAGACCAGTGGTTTCGATTACCTTATCCAAGGTAAAACTTGAAGCAATCTCCCTTATACTGTCGGAACATTTACGGCCGCGAGATATGAGTTCCTGGATGATACCGTTGACCAGGACCGATTCCGAGCCTTCTTTCAGCAACAGAGGGAGAGTAGCAAAGGTGGCGATTTTTGTGGGCCGTGAGTCTGCTACGATCAGTTTGCATCCGTTTTTGGCGGCTCGTTTGACAAAGGTTCCGGCTACCGGATTTTCCTCGGTTATATCGGATCCAATCAGGATGATGCGTTTTGCCTTTTCTAATTCGGAAATGGGTCTGTTAAGACCGGCTGCGGCAAAGGGCGATGCAAGGTTGTTGGTGCCGATGCCGACGCGAAAGAGCTTCTGCATCAGGTAGAGTGCCTCATTGGTGGATTTGGCGGAACAGATCCCTGCTACTGCTTCCGGGCCGTCTGTCTCAGTTATCTCTTTTATCTTTGAGACAACAAGGTCCAGTGCCTCGTCCCATGATGCATCCCTAAGCTTCCCGTTTTCTCTGATCATGGGTACGGTCAAACGTTGCGGGCTCTGAACAAAATCGTAACCGAATCGTCCCTTGACGCAGAGCCTCCCCTGGTTGGGAAGGGCATCCTCAACCCCGGTTACCTTCATTATCCTATCATTTTTTATATGGAGATCAAGCTGGCAGCCAACGCCGCAGTAGTGGCAGGTGGTCCGCACATGGCGGGCCTCCCATGGCCTTATCTTATAACGGCTCTTCCTTTCAACCAGAGCCGCAACCGGACATGCCTGGATACACTCTCCGCAGAAAACACAATCAGAGCGTTGCAAGTTGTCATCGCCCATGGCAACTATTTTAGCTTTGGCCCCCCTGAAACCGTGTGTGATGGCGTTGTTTACCTGAATTGTGTTGCAGGCCTCGACGCAACGACCGCAAAGGATGCATCGCGAAAAATCCCTCACAATCAACGGGCTTGCCATCTCCATGGGATAGTCGGTCTGGGCCCTCACAAAACCGGTGGTATCCACCTGATATTTATATGCGTAGGCCTGTAGATTGCAGGCGCTATGGGCAGGACAGAGGTCCGTTCCCTGGTCATAGTTCTCCACCTGCTGCTGGAATGAGGTCCAATCCTGGGACCTGTTTGTGGCGATGGCGCAGTTGTGGTTTCCGGACTGAAGAAGTAATGCGATTATTGTTTTTCTCGCCTCTATGACCGAGGATGAATGGGTGTGAACAACCATTTTGGGGGCTGCCGGGGTAGCGCATGCCGGCAGGAGCGCTCGTGCGCCTTCAACCTCCACCACACATACCCTGCATGCCCCTGTTGGCCTGGTCCCTTTCATATGGCACAGTGTGGGGACAAAAATTCCGTTGCGTCTTGCTACTTCAACGATAGTCTCTTCTTTTTCAAACTCTAATTGACGTCCGTCAATGGTAATTATGTTCTCAGCCATTTTTCCTCTCCGGGTTTCGATTTAAGACCCGTGATTTCGTAACCGCAATGTGGTTATTAGTTATTGGTTATCAGTTCTCTTTCTATTCAAACGATTAACGAATAAACTAATAACGAACAACAAAGGGATCTGTTCCCCATGATCCTACTTCTGCTTTCTGTAACAAATCAGGCCGCATTTTAAACACCTCTCAGATTCCTTTTTAGCAGAGGCCTCGTTCAGGCCGGGGAATTCGTTGGGGAAGATCCAGGCCTTTTTGCTGTTACCTTCCACATCCATGGCGTCAGGATGTTCTCGATCCGATAAGGCCACATTATGGACTTCTGTCACGTTCAGGATAGATTCTGCCTCGCAAACGAGGTTTTCAATGGGCGTGATCAAACCACTGGTAAAATGCTGGTGAATGGCTCTGGTGAGTCTTCGGCCCGAAAGAAGAGACTTTACTACGGCGGATGAATCACTGATCCGGCCCGGCTCAGGGGGTGTGCAGATCCCGTTGTCTCCCGGAAAGGTGTGGAAGGCCTCAAGGGTTTCCCAGGTCACCTCTTCTGTTTCGGATTCAGACTGGTCTTCGGAGCGGATAAACAGGAATTCAGGAAGACGTCCTGCTGGTATCAGCAGGGTGTCTGCACCGATACTTTCCCTTTCATTAGGAACTTCGCCGATGGGATGCGTATTTTCAAGGGCGACCCTTACAAGCCGTCTGGCGATACCCTTGAGGGCTGTTATCATAGTTAGGGGTTTGACAAATATCCCTTCAGCTTCCAGGTTCTTCACATCCTGAAGCTCAACAGGCAGCTCGTGGCCCCGGAGTTTGGAGACAATGGTCACCTTTTGCGCCCCAATACTCCTGCACTTGCGGGCCAAATCGAGACCTTCAAGTCTATCGTGAATAATGAGCACTCTTCGGCCGAGATCGGTGTTTTTATCGTCAGACATGGAACGGAGAAAGTCCAGCATGGTAATTACACCTGGCACCGATGTATCATAACCGCTCGGAGCCGGCTGCAGGATCTGCCTGCTGTCAAAACCTCCCTTGGTCAGCGCTATCGCATCAAAACCTTCCTGAAATAATGAATTCAAGTCAAAATGCTGTCCCATCACCATATTGTTTTTTGCTTCTACGCCGGTCTCAAGTATCCCCTCTATCTCGTGATCCAGGACCTTGCGCGGAAGCCTGTCTTCGGCAATCACATATCTGAGTATCCCTCCCAATTGAGGTTTTGCCTCAAAGATGGTGGGGTTATACCCGAGCCGCGCGAGATAATAACTAAGGGTCAGTCCTTCAGCTCCCCCACCCACAACCGCTATCTTTTGGCCGCTGCCAGGGGCCTTGTAAGGGGTGATATGTTTTCCGGTTTCCATTTCATAGTCTGCCACAAACCGTTTCAGTGGATTTATGGCGACTGCCTCGTCTTTCAGGTTGCGTCGGCACGCAAGTTCGCACGGGGCCGGGCAGATGTGCCCGCATATGAGTGGTAGTGGGCATTTCTCTTTTATTATGGCAAGGGCTGCCTCGTAGTTATTGTTGCGGATTTCCTGGATGAACCCGGGTATGTTTATCCCTGTTGGGCAGCTCCTTTGACAGGGAGCGGTACACTCATCAGTAACATACTCGCCGATGATTCGATCAGATGTGGAAGTGAGGGTTATGATATGCTTGGGACAGACACGCTCGCAAGTACCGCATCCTGTACAGAGTTCGGTATCAACTACAGGTAGGTTGTCAGGACCCATAGAGAGCGCCCCAAAGGGACATGCATTCACGCAGGTGCCTAATCCGAGACACCCGATGGTACAAATCTTGGAGCCGCCGTCAAGCAGGGCTGCTGCCCGGCAGTCGTGGATTCCCTGATACAGGTATTTGACATCTGCATCCTGATAGCCATAGGTGCACCCGGGGGCGGCAATCTCCGGTTCTTTCAGAGCTATCGCCACACCCATTATCTCAGCTATTTCAGCGGCGACATCGGGGCCACCTGCCACACAGGATGAGGCCGAGGCCTTTCCTGCAACGATGGCCACTGCGTTGGAACTGCATCCGGGCAATCCGCATCCACCGCAATTGGCCCCGGGCAACGCGTCTTCAACGGCTTCGATCTTGGGATCGACATAGACATAGAATATCTTTGAGGCCAAGGCCAAGACTACGCCTATGGCTACACCTAATCCCCCCATTACCAAAAAACCGCTTACCATGTTATTCCTCCTTAAATCCCTACACCATCCCCTTGAATGCGAAGAAGGCAAGGGAAAGCATCCCGGCCGTGACAAGGCCTATCGAAGTATCCTGAAGTGGTTTTGGGACCCTTGCCAGGATTATTCGTTCACGAACTCCGGCAAAAAGGACCAGGGCCAATCCGAAACCCACCGCGTAGCTGAAAGATGCCACTAAGGCCTGGGTGAAGCTGTATTCCTCCATAATATTGATAAGGCATACACCCATAACCGCGCAATTTGTGGTGATCAGAGGGAGGAATATGCCGAGACCGGCATAGAGGCCCGGTATGCTTTTCCTTAGGAACATCTCGACGAACTGGACAAGAGATGCAATTACCAGAATAAATGAGAGGGTTCGCAGGTATTCGAGACCAAAGGCCTTTAAGAGATATATGTCGACGATCCATGTGATTGCTCCGGCCATGACTAATACAAAAACAACCGCCATTGCCATGCCGACTGCGGTCTCCATTTTCTTGGAGACACCCAAAAAGGGACAGTTTCCAAGATACTGCATTAAGAGGATATTGTTGACAAAGATACAGGCTACTATCAGCAAAATGTAGTCACTCATTTAGCTTCTCCTATTTTTTCCCTAACATGTTCATAATGCATAGCATCAATCCGAGACAGACAAAGGCCCCCGGCGCCTGCACCATAAAGGAAAAAGGCTCAAAGGTCGGGCCAAACACCGGGATATCGTAAAAAGTGCCGTTTCCAAGGACTTCCCGCACTATGGCAAGTGCGGTAAGGGAGAGTGTGTAACCCAGCCCTATGCCGAGGCCGTCGGCAAGGGAGGCAACCACGCCATTCTTGGCGGCAAAGGCCTCTGCACGGCCCAAGACAATACAGTTGACTACGATGAGGGGTATAAATATGCCGAGCTTCAAAAAAAGAGGGTAGGCAAAGGCTTGCATAATTAGCTCTACAACGGTTACAAAGGTGGCAATGACCACGATGAAACAGGCGATTCTTACCTTCTTGGGTATCACATTCCTGAGTAGAGAAATGAGGATGTTGGAGCAGATGAGCACGAATGTGGTTGCTATACCCATTCCGATCCCGTTTTCCACAGTCTTGGTCACCGCCAATATTGGGCATAGACCGAGAACGAGGCGAAACGGAGGGATTTCAGCCCAAAGCCCTTTTGTGAATTCCTGAACAGCTGTTTTAGCCATAACCGATTATCCCCTTAGCCTTGTTTTTCTTTCATTTTTTCAATTATCGTTGGTTTAAGTCTTTTGTAGATCTCTCCAGCCTCAACAACCGCCCCGCATACGCCGCGTGACGATATGGTCGCTCCGCTCAGCGCGTCAATCTGTCCACCGTCGGTCTTGACCTTAAAAGGATCTAATATGGACAAACCCTTGAACTGTGCGGCAAAGTCAGGATCGGTCTTGGCCTTTGAACCCACACCGGGGGTCTCACTATGGGTTGTCACTCCGACCCCGATTATCTCGTCGTTTTCTAAGTTCACCCCCACAATAACACCCATTACACCCCCGAAACCCTTTCCAAAGGTCTCAAAGGCAACTGTGTTGCGTTTCCCCTCAAATTCCCCAATAAAAAGGTGCATCTCCCTGGCCTCGTCGAGGATGCTCAATCGATCAATAAGGGGATCGTTTGAGCATCCTTCCATGATGTTCTTTATGGTGGGACCTTTGACGAATTTAAGCTGCTGGTATTCGATCCTCTCCTTGGTTACGTTCTGAATTGCGGCCAGAACACCCCCCGAAAGACAGCTAAAGACAACAACTGCTATGAAAAGCCTTAACATTTCACGCATGCTTGATCCCCTTTCCCAGAGATTTTGGTCTGATTTTGTCGAGAAGCGGGTTTGCAACATTCATCATAAGGATGGCAAAGACCGTTCCATCCACAAAAGCGCCTATGTTTCGGATGAGAACCGTAAGAAAACCGGCGCACGCCCCGTATATCAACATGGGGATGAAATTCACAGGTGATGATGAATCTTCGGTGGCAAGGAAGAAGGCGCCTATCAGGGTGTATCCTGTCAAGAGATGGAACAGCGGGCCGGCATATTTTTCAGAGTCGGATATGTTAAAAAGAAAGGCGGTCAGAAAGACACCGGCCAAGAAGGAGATCGATATCTCCCACCGGATCATCCCGCGAAGGATCAGGTAAATCCCCCCAATAATAAGACCAAGGCCGAAAGTGGATCCTATTGCGCCTGGATACTGGCCCATAAGGAGTTCGCCAACAGAGTAGTTGGAGACTACTGAGGTTCCGAGATGCTTGAGGGCGGCCAATGGATATACCATGTAAAATCCAAGATCGTAATTCACCAAGGCCTCATCGAAATCCAAAAGGCCTTTCCAAGAGAGCATTATTATTGCAATAGAAACCAGGGTAGGATTAAGGGGGTTGCACCCAATACCGCCGTATATCTGCTTTCCCACCACAACTGCAAGAAAAGTCCCTATCACTACAGTCCACCATGGCGTTGTTGCAGGAAGCAGCATTGCTAAAAGAAGACCTATAACAGCTGCGTTGCCGTCTCCGATGCTGACCTGGCGTTTTGTCACATAATTCATGATAAGTTCCCAGATCATGGCCGTGGAAACGGAAAGGGCTACAACACCGAGGGCAGGGGGGCCGTACTGAAATATCCCCATTATTACCGCGGGAAGGGCAGCCAACATAATATTATAACTCTTCGCTGACAGGCTACTCCTGTTGTGCCAGTAAGGGGCATGGGAACTGACAAAAAGTTTCTGGTTAGCCATTCGATTCCTCCAGGCCGCCTGTTAAAGCAAGTTCATGTTTTCCAAGCATGATATAATGGAATATGGGGATTCGCATTATACACACATAGCTACAAAGGCCGCATTCTACACAGGAAAGGAGGTCATACTCTTGAACCGCCTCTTCATACAGGCCGTTTTCGAGGAGCCGTATGAGCATATTGACAGGTAATTTGGCAGGACAGGCCCTGACGCACTCCCCACAGTTGATACATGGGTCATTACCTGCGGGAATCACCTGGTCCTTGTCCTGCACCATAATGGCATCCGTATCATGAAGTATCGGCATGTCCTCTGAGTATATACCCCTGCCCGACATGGGACCGCCAAAAACCAGGCGGTCTCCATCGGATACGTCGATATTCAGGGCGTTGAGAATATCGCTTACAGGAGTCCCTACCTTGGCCCTGACGGCGGTGAGCCTGTTATTTTTGTCAGTGACAGTTACCACCTTGGTAACAGGCATTTTTCCTTCCACAAAGGCTGTTCTCAAGGCCACAACAGCCTCAGCGCTGATAAATCCGACTCCCAGATCCTCGAGGCTTTGTGATGGGGAGACTGGATTGTCGAGAATTTCTTTCATCAGCAGCCTGGGGGTTGCATCGGGATAATGAGGTTCAATCACTTTGACTTCAGCGCCGCTCTGCTCTGCCTCCATACGCAGGGAAGGGGGAACGACAAAGATGACTCTTTTAACACCCGTGATTTTTTTTAGATATTCGACCCCTTCCGCTAAATTCTCAGCCTCTGTTTTCACGATTATCTGGTTTGTGGCAATCAATAGATCTCGATCAAGGCCGTTAATGATGATTGTGTTCGGGGGGTTGTCTGTTTTGATAATAGAAGTCAGGTCAGAGATTCCAGGGATGTACGACAAAAAAGGAAGGACATTCTCAGGAGATTCATTTTTTCCAGCCTTTTCGAGTTCATCATCCCACAGATCCTTCGACTTTGCTTCAATGGCAACCGAAACAAAGGACTGGCCGGCATAACCTGTGGTATGTGATATGTCGGTGATTGTACCTGTTGCTGTTGAGGTCAGGAACTCTCCCCCGTTTTCACGGAGATTCAGTTTTTGTCCTGTATTGACTTCATCACCGATCGAGAGGGAAAGATCTCCCAGGTCCCCATTGGGTGACTTGTGCATGAGGGTAATTCTGGGTGAGGGAAGGATTTCTTTAAGATCTTCTCCCTCAATATCTCTAACCCCTGAATATGTTAACTTAGGTTTTCCCAAACCGAAAAACGGCTTTTTTATCATTTTTGTCTCCTGGCAACGAGGGGTGATCCGATCATCCCTTCAATTCCTTGATACCTCAATTCTCCAATCCCTAAATGCATTACATGGCATGGCACTCTGCACAATTAACCGGTCCTCCACCCTCTTCGTGACAGGTCTGGCACTGTTTGTGAAAGGCGTCTGGTCTTGTTGGGGCATCCTCACCGTCATCTATATGGCATTCCCCGCATGCTTCCGGCTTATCTCCTTCGTTTTCAAGGTCATGATGGCAGTCAATACACTCGATGCCATACCCGGATTCGGACATATGTTCTTTATGATCAAACAGGACATTCCCTCCGGTGTTTTTCAACATGATTCTTATGGGCTGTTCAGGCGCCTTTTTTGCAAAGGCCGCGTAACAGATTACACCCACCACAAGGAGTATTGCTGCGAGAGAATAAGCGATCATTCGTTCTGTTTTAACTTCCATTATCCTGTTTCCTCAGTGCGTTATGGTCTAATAGCATATTCCTGCAAACCCATTGGGATATGTATAGCCTTTTAACTGCGCGTTTTCAAGCAAAGGTGAGGGCCTGGTCCGGCGCCTGTGGCTTTATCACACTAATTATCCCACGAGAGGAGAGGTTTGAAATGTGGGATAGATGGTATGTGAAAGATCACATATAGACATTTTTTACAGAAAATCCGTCGCATTTGTCAAGCAAGTTTTGAACTGCGTCCATTTTTTTCTTCACATAGGTCCATGGATTGACACGATCACTAATGTCTGTTAGAAAGTACCCGTAAAATCTTTCCCCTTTTGATACCATAATCTAAAATGAAACAGTTAGTTGCTTCCATTGACTTGGGCAGTCACACAGCAAGGCTTCTCATTGCCCGGCAGTCCGGGTCGTCAGGGCGCTTGACACCTTTAATTAGGAAAAGGGCTTATATCCGTCTTGCTGAGAGCTTTGAGCGCGGAGGGGAAGAAATGATCGGTCCGGATGCTTCTGCGCGTGTCTTAGAGGTAATACAGGGGTTTTCAAGTCTGATTGCTGATTTCAAGGTCCGGCGAGTATATGGGGTAGCTACAGGGATAATCAGAGATGCGATAAATCGAGACCAATTTCTTGACCATATTTACGAACAGACCCATATTCGAATAGGGCTTATATCGGGTGAAAGGGAGGCACTGCTAAGTGGTAAAGGGGCCCTGAGTGCCTTAAATATCGGAGAAGGCCCCTCTCTTGTTTTTGATCTCGGTGGAGGAACCACAGAGTTTTTTTATGACAACAAAGGCAATGTAGAGGCAAAGTCTGTCCCCGTAGGCGCGGCGGCCCTGACAAAGGAATTTATTCGATCTGACCCCCCGGGTGAGACTGAGTTAGATTCTCTTTCAAAAGAGACAGTTCAGCGCCTAAAGAGTGCGCACATAGGCCCTGCCCGGGAGTGTGTTGTCATAGGAACAGGGGGGACTGTCACGACCCTTGCCTCCATGCTTCACCGGATTCTATCCGATGACATTACGCCGGAGAGGGTCAATGGATTGAAGCTGACTCTCCCTCAGGTTGCGGCATGCCTTGAAGAGATGCGGAATATGAGTGTTGGGGAAAGGATGGGGCTCCCCGGTCTGGATCCGGAACGCGCAAATGTGATTGTGGCCGGAGCTCTTGTGGTTGTGGGAATTATGAAGTATCTTGGAGCCTTCGAGCTGATTGTCAGTATGTCTGATCTGCTGGAAGGGCTTTTGATTGAAAATTACACAAAATCTGTAAGGAGAACGAAAATGAATAGAAAGGATATCCGGTTTGGCTATACATTTGATGACATCATTCTAATTCCGGCACGGTCTTCGGTATTGCCGGGCGAGGTGGATGTAAGGACAAAATTGTCACGAAATATCAGTCTAAATATCCCTGTTGTCAGCGCCGCAATGGACACTGTAACCGAGGCTGAAACCGCTATTACC
>JAOZQV010000280.1:0-3402 GCA_029932035.1 Deltaproteobacteria bacterium
CGCTGGGTTGTCGGCCCGGTTCCCAGAACCGTCTTGCCACAATTCCGGTCAGGGACTGGATAATATCTGGTCGCGCATGGATCCGTTCAATGATAGGGAAGAGTTGTTTTTCGAGTTCAGCCGAGGTGATACGGTGGGGCGCATCCACATGGGCCAAGCCCATGATGGATACATTTTGAAATTTCATAGGGGTGCATCCTTTCAGAAAGTAAGTTCGAGAAAACTGTCACGTTCGACATGATCAACCGGGTCGGTTTTAATAACACAGGAAATAAATCAAGCCATTGAAATTATTTTTTTGCATTAAAATAGCAATTTATGCGTGAATGTGCAACAAGAAAGTGAAAAAGCCTGATGAGGCTGACTTTGCTTGACACACAAGACCGAATCCCCTTATAGTTTGGCCTCAAGAAAAAGGCTTCTTATCATCTCACCTGTAAACGATGGCGACGGAGGATAAAAAATGGGCGCTGATAATGTCATTTTCCTGGAAGTCATAGAATGGTTTGACGAGAGCGGTAAGGAACTGGTCCACAGGATACCTGAACAGGGGTCCGGCGAAATCAAACTCGGGGCCCAATTCATTATCCGAGAGAGCCAGGCGGGTATACTGTTTTATAAAGGGAAGGCGTGCGATGCCTTCGGTCCCGGTCGTCATACCCTGAAGACCGGCAACATTCCGATTCTCACCAAGATCTTGGCCATCCCCTGGGCAATGACGAGCCCCCTTCGGGCAGAGGCCTATATCATTAACATGAAGGTTTTTCCCAACCTCAGATGGGGCACAAGGGAGCCGGTGGCCTTTAAAGACTCGGAATTGGGGCTCATCAGGCTCAGGGCCCACGGCGTATTCAACATCCAGGTGATCCAACCTCTTCTCTTTATCAATACCTTAGTGGGCACCATGGGGACGTTTAATACGGGAGAAATTGAAGAATACCTTAAGCGAGTCATTGTTTCGCGTTTTAACGACCATCTCGGTGAACACTTAGACAGCCTCTTCAATCTCCCCGGGACCTACGAAGAACTCTCCGAGGGCCTGCAAAAAAGACTTGTGAATGACCTTGGCCATTTTGGTCTGGCACTGACGGATCTTTACATCACCTCCATCACGCCTCCCCCCGAGGTGCAAGAGGCCATCGACGACAGGGGAAGACTGAATATTCTCCAGGATCTGGACAGATTGGTCAAGATGAAGGCCGCCATGGCCATGGAAAAGGCGGCGGAGTCCCAGGGCGAGGCAGGCGCCGGCATTGGTATGGGGATGGGTTTCATGATGCCGGCCATGTTTGCCGATGCCTTCAGGCCCCGGACCGGGTCCACTGCCGGCGCGTCGCCTGTAGAGACCCACTGTCCGGACTGCAAACAGCCCATTTCAAAGGACGCAAAATTCTGCCATCTTTGCGGGCATCAGCAGATCGTCTTTGATCAATGTGTCAACTGCGGCAAGAATCTACCACCCCACGCCAAATTCTGTCCCAAGTGCGGTCATCGGGCCGACGAAAAACCGGCAGTCAGGACCTGTTCCCACTGCAATGCCGAAAATCTGCCGGGTTCGGCATTTTGCAATCAATGCGGGGAAAAGCTTTAGGATTGATGATTGATGATTGTCGATTGATGATTGTTGGTTTGGAAACTGGATACTGGATGCTGGATGCTGGATGCAAAATGTAGGATGATTGTATGTGTTCCTTACGCCTTACGCCTTGTCGAAGATCCCGTGCTTTTTGCGGGGAGCCTTGCGCCTTTCGTTACTGGACACTGGTCGAAGATCCCGTTTTTAAGCGGGGATAATTAAATGTCGCGTTACATAATCTGTGCTAATCTGCGCCTGCCCCGTAGGTTCGGAAAATCGTACTGGGGTAATCTGCGGATGGGATTGGTGATGGTCGATAGCGTAGCGACATCCTCCAATAGTCAATATTCAATTTACGTGGTGCGCTCATGGGTTTTACGGTCGAACAGGAATGCCCGCAGTGTGGGGCGCCCGTTGAGTTAGATGAAACCGATCATCTTCTTCGCTGTCCCTACTGCGATGTAAACAGCTTTCTTTTTGCGGATGATTATTTCCGGTTTGTCCTTCCATCGAAGGCCCCTAACAGGGATCTGATTTATCTCCCCTATCTCCGCTTTAAGGGGAGCGCCTTCTCCTGTGACAGCCATACTGTCCGCCACCGGATCGTGGACATCACCCATCTCGGTGTCCCATTTAAACGATTTCCCGTCTCTTTAGGTCTGAGGCCCCAGGCCATGAAAATGCAGTTTGTGAAAAGTGATACGGAAGGATTATTCCTGAGGTGTCTTTTAAAGACCTCGGATCTGCTGGCCAGGGCGGAAAGGCATTCATCGGCCTTAGATTCACAGCAGGTCTTTCACAGGGCATATATCGGAGAGGCCATGAACCTCATCTATCTCCCCTTGTACGTGGAAAAGGAAACCCTGTTTGATGGAATTACTAATAGGCCGATCGCTAAATTGCCCAAGGATAGCGATATATTTTCTTCCATCATTGACAGGAATCCACGCTGGGGTCTTACCTTCCTGGCCACCCTTTGTCCCCGGTGCGGCTGGAACTTGGAGGGTGAAAAGGACAGCGTGGTCCTGACGTGCAGCAATTGTGAAACCGCCTGGGAGGCGAAAAGAGGGAGATTCGTTAACGTAAATCTCCATATAGCAGCCGGGGGTCAACCGGATAACGATTATCTCCCCTTCTGGAAGATGTCTATCCAGGTCAAAGGGATAAAGATCAGCTCTTACGCCGATTTCATGCGGATCACTAACCAGCCCAAGGTAATTCGGAAGGAGTGGGAAAATCAGGACATGAGCTTCTGGAGTCCGGCCTTCAAGATCCGGCCTAAGCTCTTGCTCTACCTCTCAAGACGGCTGACTGTGGGCCAGGCAGAGCTGGATGTCAGGGGAAAATTCCCTAAGAAAAACCTCTATCCGGCAACGCTGCCCCTCAGCGAGGCGATACAGGGGATAAAGGTCACTTTAGCGGGTTGCGCCATCAGCAAAAAAAAGGTAATACCCCTGCTTCCAGACATAAGCTTTTCTATAAAGAATGCCGCCCTTGTTTATCTCCCCTTTGGGGAGACGGTCCATGAAATGGTCCAGCCAAATACCCATGTCAGCATTAATAAGAAATCCCTCGAATTCGGACGTTATCTGTGATCTAATTAAAATATTCACTCAAAGACGCAGAGGCGCAAAGAATAACAGTGAAAAATCTGAGGCTGACGTCGCGCCGGAGGCGACAGGCAGATAAGCGCAGACTTCTAAATGGGGGTTTTTCAAAGGTCTTTCATTGACACCGAGGCAAAGTTATGATCTATTTTCAGGATGCAGGATGCAGGGTGATTGGATGATCGGATGTGTTCCTTGCGCCTTGCGCCTCCGTCAGAT
>JAOZQV010000280.1:3502-5137 GCA_029932035.1 Deltaproteobacteria bacterium
CGCCTTGCGCCTCCGTCAGATACAGGCTTGGAGGTTCAGAGGTTCAACATATATAACCCTATTAAATTCAAAGGAGAGAAAATATGAGGTATTTTGTGGGAATTATGTTCGCAGTTTGTTTAATGATCCAACCTGCCTGGGCCGGCATAGAAATGGGGCAGGTTCCCAAAGAAGTTGAGCTGAAGGGCGATCTTGGCGGCAGGTTAGACGGGAGTCCGTGGAGCAGCAAAGAGCTGAAAGGGAAGGTTTATGTGATTTTTTATGTAGATCCTGATGAAAGGGATCTGAACAATGACGCCAGTGAGGCCATGAAAAAAGAGAAGTTCCCTCTTGATAAATTTCAAGCCTACGGATTTATTAATATGGATGCAACATGGCTTCCAAATTTTATCATATCATCATCATTAGAAGAAAAACAGAAACTCTACCCCAAAACCATTTATGTGCGTGACTATGATAAGGTCCTTGTAAAGGAATGGGGCATCGCCGATGATAACAGTGATGTATTGGCCTTTGACAAGGAGGGTAAACTGATCTTCCGAAAAGATGGCAAGCTAAATGCGGAAGATATCCAGAAGCTCATACAGACTATTCGTGCCAACATTGATAATTAGACAATCTGCAAAACCCCGTGCGCAATGCCAAATGATAATTGATAAATGATAAATGCCAAATGATAAATGTTAGCCCTCCTTTTAAAATAAACCCCATAGGGGTTGTCCGATCAGCGCTGAAAAATATCCATGACTGCCCCCGCCAGGAGAGCGAGGGTGCGCCAGGGGCCTGGATTGAGATCGCGCCTCAATACACAGAGGCCATGGATGGATTGGAAGCCGGGGACGAGATCATGGTTTTCACCTGGATGCACCTGGCAGACCGTTCCCGTTTAAAGGTCCATCCGAGGGGGAATAGGGGAAATCCAATGAAAGGCGTATTTGCCACCCGTTCACCTCACAGACCCAATCCCATCGGGCTCCACAAAACGCGCATCACTGCTTTAGAGCCACCATCCAGGATCAAAGTAGAGTTTCTGGAGGTGGTAGACAATACTCCTGTCGTGGATATTAAGCCCGGTGTCTTTAACCCTCTATTTCAAACCTCGTTGAGTGATTGAGCCCCGTTCTGTTTTAAGGACCTGGAACTCCGCACGCATAGAAATTCACTCGGCCAGCTTTTCAAAGACTATTTGGCCAAGTATGAGGAGAGAAGAAAAAAATGCCCTATTTAAAAATGGCAAGAGGCAAAATAATACCGATAGAAAAAGGGCTCTTAAGAAAAGCCATTTTAAGGAATTTCTTGAAAGACCTAAAACGTCATGAAGCAGAAACGGAGGTAGACTCAGAAGTGCCGTCAGAAATAGCATAGGGGTATCAGCACAACTACACTGAAATTCAGGGCCTGTACAAGTATTTAATGGACGCATATTACCCTGGAAATCCAGAATGAACATATTTGAGACATGAGACAGAAAAGAATAAATAGCTCGACTTGACCCACCCATCCCCGTCAGGGTTGATAGGCGCATCTACTCAAACTTATTGACAAAATGCATCTTGTATTGTTTAGAATAGGTCGCTGGTTCAGGGATTTGACTTTTTTTAACGGCGGGATCTCCGGATTGTAGAGTGGTTCAGT
>JAOZQV010000281.1 GCA_029932035.1 Deltaproteobacteria bacterium
GCCTTTCTTCTTTTTGTGCTGGAAGAGTACTCCAGGTCTCAAGTATCCATACTTTATATCCTTTCGGGGCTCCTTATCGGATTTTTGGGTCTCATCTGCCTGAAAGGAAAGATATTATAAGACGTAAAACCATGCCCTGGCTAAGTTTATTTTCAGTATTGGTGAGTTTTCATAACCGTTAACCTTTTGCATTAAGGAGGAAAAAAAGAGCTCAAGATTTTTGATGTGAACCTTTAGACAGATAGGAGGAGAAAATGAAAAAATCGATTCTTTTGTTCGCAGCTATTCTGTTTCTTTTTCCACTTGTAGGCACAACCTTTGCCGGCATTCCCGGAGCAACTGACAAGGTAGGGGCGGCATCCCTCATTGTCCCCTTTTTTGAGGCAGGCGTTGATCCTGCCACAAACCCCCAAGATACCATTTTGGTAGTTACTTCTACATCAGCCGCAACGAGAATAATTCACTATCATGTGTGGAATATAGACGGCGAGGCTTCACTTGTTAATGGTAATATTACCCTGGATCCCCGAGAGACCTGGTCTACTACTCTGGGAAACCTTATTGCCTCGGCCTCAACCACAACAAAGACCCTCCTTACAGACGGTACCAGTGGCTTTTATCGCGGCTTTGTGACCATTGACATAGTAACCGCTTCCACGTCCTTAAACCCGACCGAAAGCGGTTATCCATTCTCCAACGTAAACTTATTAGAAGGCTATATCTACTATGCCCGCATCCTTCAGGGATCAGTCACAGGACTTAATATGATTCCCATAGAGTATGTGGGGTCCAGCGTAAACGCTTTATTGAGAGATCTTTACCAGTCAGGTGATGGGAGAGAAGAGATAGACTCTGATGCAAGGGAATGTGCAGAGACGATTATAGATGGGGGAACCTGCGTACAACACGATAATATTAACTATTTAGACTCCAGGGTCTATCTTGACCCTGCCTTTAATGCAGCAAGCCGGATAATAATCTTCACGTGGGACCCTGGCAAGACTGAAGGCCCGTCCGTATATTGTGACGGCAGCGCTTCTTGTGACTCTACGTATACTTATACACGAAGGGATGAAGACGGTGTAGCAAGAGAAACCAAGCAGATCCGGCTTGATCATGCTGTCAATGTCATGGCAGTCTCCGGCACCAGAAATGGCTGGGTCAGAATTGATGACATACCGAGTGGTGTCCAAAATTTTCAGGTATTTGCTTTTTCGTTTAACTCGGCCACATCTGCAAGTATCTCTACAAACTATGATGCCATTTTTGAAAGCTACATAATTCCATAAAGAATGGTGAGGTAGACCGAATGGTCTGCCTCTTTCCACAAAAAACCCGGCCGTACCCCCGGTCGGGTCACCTCTCTTTTTCAATTAACAAGTATCCTGTCTGAGACCATTTTTCCCTTGGGTTGCCTTTATACCTGCCAGTCTTTCCCCAAACAATCATACCGCGTTTCATCACGATTTGTCAGGCCCTGATGATCTCCCCAGCCTCCATTGCGCTCCAGTAGACTGTTCACACCATCTTTGCTACCCAATATCGGAGCAGTCCCCAAAATAGCAATCCCTCTTCGCTTACCCAACAATGATATCATCAAAGATTCACCTAACAAGCTCCCCATAGCTACCTATACCCGCGTATTCTTCTGATAAAGCGCCATAATAACGGTCAAGGGCTTAGGTAAAATTCAGGGAACTGTTCCACAAAAAGTCTTGAAACTTAATGTAAGCAATTAAGGCAGTTAGCAGGTGAATGGGGCCCTATCTATGGGAAGCGCATTGTTTTATACTTGACTCCACCACCTCTTGGGATTACCATCAATTAAAATCAGAGTGTAACTTTTAAAGAAAAAGGAGGAAATGAATCATGAAAAGAATACTTTTTGGATTGATTGTAATTGTCACAATGATATGGTTCTTTACTCTTGTTCCCTCAACCGCTGCGGATAAGGCGAAATTCATTGGGGACGAAAAACACGGTATCGACGACGATACACGAGCACAGAACGTTCGTCAGGCTCTTACCGGTCTAAATTACAGTAGAGAAAACTACACGGCTATAGAGCCATCACCAGGAGAGTCTTACAACAAAAGCGCAACAAGAGTCTTCGCTCCAAATGAAACCATTTATTTAATCGACCGTTTTTACATAGCGACTGTGGGATCTTACAATAGGTATTATTTTATTACAGATGTGGTCGGAACCCTTGTAGCGGTTGATACGCAGGCGTTCACGATTAGCGCCACCGGTAACTATTGGAGTAAAAATACAATTATCTTCTACGCGGTTGGGAGTTATGTGTATCACTCGGTAACGTTAGGGCCTGGCGAGTGGATATCCAGTCAACAATTTTCGTTCATAGTGGAGTAATTGATAGCGTTAAGAATACCATAAGAAAGTTAATCACATTCCCCTTCCCCTCTGTGTCAAATAATATTTCAGGCGCTGTCAGAAAAAACTGTGAACCAAATCTCCACTTCCCGCTGAGGGTTTTGGCAATGAACTACCTCGTCGCAAGCAGCGGGGTATCCAAATGAGGGTTTCATCTTCTCTATCACAGCAAGCTGTGCGGGGAATTAAACCCTACAGATTTCCCATTCAGGGGCTTATGATATATGACTCCCTTGCCCTTCTATTTGATGGTAATCCGTGTAATCTGCGAAATCTGTGGATTAAATGGGATAATGTTTGAGATTGACGATTATAGGCTGGTGTAATTCAACACCGAAAAAATCGCAATAGGGCTGGCATTTAGAGAGAAGCATGAAAGTTGTTTTTTTCCTTATATCCCCCTTCTCCTCTCCAAGAGAGTCAAAATTTCCCCCTCCTTTTGATACGATCATATCCGCTCTTTCGAGCAGCGTTTTCACCTCTTCCGAACACCGAGCCAGAACCGTACCAGGACATGGACCATCTATGCCATTCTCAACGATCGTGGCTACTTCGTCTATTCCTACTGAACGTGCTTCATTCGATATTATATCATTGAGGGTGGGAACACTCCTGACGATGAATACTACATCCATATTATATCGTTTCTTGATTGTCTCGATCAATAGTTTATCAAAGACAATTTCCCCAGCGTTGTCTCCGAGATAAACCAGGGACTTGGATTTCTTCAGATCTTCCATGAAGTTTACGTAGGCCTTTTCCGAGATAGGGGGTTTAAGTCTCTCTCTTATTGAATTTTCAATATCTGTTGGCCTGTCACCCATCATTAGATCAATAGTATTTCCGAGTATGGCAAGTTTTACAGCAGTATGAAGTGGATCTGATGCCTCATCTAAGATCTGCCTCAGGAAGGGATCGATCTCCATAATCCTTTTGTTCTGTGTTGCCTTCAGGTCATGAAAGGGATCAGAGCTGCCCGTAGCGCTCACGGTCAACTGCATAACCAGCTCGATCACCTCCGGACTGGTGATATCCCAGCGCTGCCCCCTCAACGAGGGAATTTCCAGGATTTTGCAATAGAGTTCTTGCACATCCCTTTCGTTCAGAGGCAACAGCCTCATTGATGTGATCGACATGGTCAGAATGCATGGGATGCAATCCGGCTTAATCAGCATATTTCTTCCGTTTGACTACTCAACCACTTAACGAGGTCTGCAGATCAGGGTTTCTTCCTATTTTTTACCCGTCCTGAATCTTTTCCAGAATTCCTTATTCTGGTCCTTCCAGTTACCGCCCCATTTCTTTGCAAAATAGGAAGTAGACAACCTCCTATGCCAGGGTTCCCAGGTGGATTCGCCCTCATTCTGGGATTTTAATATGTCAATCAGGAAAGTCGTGATGTTGCTCATCTCTTCTTTTGGGAGATAGGAATCAGCGCCGTCCTTGATGGATTTCACGAGATTCTCGGGACTCAAAGCGTTGGCTGTCAGCATGACGGCCGTTATTTTTCTGTGTTTGGCAATGTTTAACAGCTTATAACCATCAACCCCCATAATATCCAGAAGAGCCATATCAAAATCTTCCGACTCTAAATGTTTCCTGGCCTCATCAAACGAGGAAGCCTTTACAACCTCGCACATGTCCAGCATCTCTTCCAGCACGTCTAAGACGTCAGGTTCATCATCCACTATGAGAATCTTCTTCCCCTCTAATAAGCTATTATCCGACATGATCTACCTCCTTATCTGCTGAACCCTTTGAGCATCAGGTCGATGATATGATCTGTATCACCTTTTCCTTCCTCTTTGCTTACATCACCGCTAAAGTCTTTCTTCCCAGCGGCCGTTACAGGTCTGGATTGTGTGGAAAAGGTATTTTCTGGAAACGGCAAATCCGCGTCTATGGCCCATTCAATGTCCTGGGGGGACCCGTAATGTTTTTCAATACGCATTCCCATTTTTGCTATTTCCGTCACTTCGGCAACACTGATGCAGGGGATCACCTGCTCTTCAGGGGGAACAGACTCTACAATCGTACCACATCCCTTTGCAACAAACTTTTTGTCTTTCTGCCCTATGATACTCTGTTTTATGGACAGGGAGTTCTTACTGATAATGAAGTTATCGGGAGAAACCATGCCTTGCACAATGCTTTCTCCAAACCCCCAGCTTGCATCAATTGTGATCTTGGACCTGTCGTCTGTAATCGGGTCGAGGGTGAACATCACCCCCGCGGACCTTGAGTTAACCATCTTCTGTATCCCCACGCTGATGAGAACCCCATCCTGGGGGAAACCCACCCTCATCCTGTAAATAATGGCCCTGTCGGTGAAGAGGCTTGCCCAGCACTCATGGGTGGCCTTGACAACTTCATCATTGCCCCAAATCCAGAGGTAGGTATCCTGTTGGCCTGCGAAACTGGCATCTTCAAGATCCTCTGCTGTGGCGCTTGATCTTACGGCCACAGGAAGGTCTGTCATGTTGCATTTATCACAAAGGGATGCATATGCAGTAATTATTTCTTCTTGCATTTCATCCGGGATCGGTGTGGAGAGGATTGCCTTGCGGATTGAGTTACCGGCATTGGATACGGCCCTTATATCATCAGCAGATACGTTAGACAATGTGTTCCTGACCTGGTCCCATAACATTGCGCCTTCCATATAATGCTGAAAAGCTCTGCTCGTAACTGCAAATCCCGGTGGGACTCTTATCCCAGCATTCACCATCTCCCCCA
>JAOZQV010000282.1 GCA_029932035.1 Deltaproteobacteria bacterium
CCCCTCATGTGAACAAGAAATCAAGAGAACAGTTTGAGATAAGAACACACAAGCGATTATTGGACATATTAGAACCAACCCAACAGACCGTTGATTCTCTCATGAAGCTTGACTTAGCGGCCGGGGTAGATGTGGAAATCAAGCTGTAGGAAGTTTTTGTATGAGCGGGAGTAGAAGGTGGTGCAAGGTGAAGTTGGAGCTTAATCCTCATGGTTAACAAGCTTTTTGGTAAGAAATTGGGTATGACAAGTTACTTCCTCGAAGACGGTGGAAGTGTTCCGGTAACGGTCTTAGAAGTTGGCCCTTGCGTGGTAATACAAAAAAAGATCCGGGAACGGGCAGGCTATGATGCTCTCCAGATGGGTTATGGTTCAAAGAAAGAGAGCCGGGTTAACAAGCCTTTGAAAGGTCAGTTTAAGAACGCGGGAGGCAGATTCTTTACCACGTTAAGAGAGATCAGAGTTGATGATCCGGACGCCTTTGAATTAGGACAGGAAATTAAATCCGATATCTTTAAGATTGGCGAATTGGTTAATGTGCGAGGGCTTAGCAAAGGGAGAGGATTCAGCGGTGTAATGAAAAGGTGGGGATTTTCCGGTGGAAAAAAGACCCATGGTTCCCGTTCACACAGAATCCCCGGTTCGATCGGATGCAGCGCCACTCCGGGGAAGGTTGCAAAAGGGAAAAAACTACCCGGCCGGATGGGATATCAGCATGTTACAACCAAGAATCTCAAAGTGGTTGATGTAAGGCCGGAAATGGATTTGATTCTGGTCAAAGGCGCAGTGCCGGGAGCCCCTAATACCTTCCTCGAAATCTGGAAGTCTCGCGTGGGTGTATAGAGCTTAATTTAAGAATTTAGGAATTTTGGGAATTAAAATTAGCAACGGTCATTTAATCCCGTAATTCGTAATCCCTCAACCCCTTAATTCAGGGTGTGTATATGACTGTTTCGGATGTATATAATCTTCAAAACGAAAAAGTTTCAGAAGTGGAACTGAGAGACGACATTTTTGGCGTTCTCATAAAGAAACATGTTCTTCACCAGGTTGTTGTGGGCCAACTTGCCAAGCGTAGGTCCGGGACTGCTGCCACAAAGAACCGTGCAAATGTTAAGTGCTCCAGAAGTAAGCTCTGGAGACAGAAGGGGACTGGCAGGGCCAGAGTCGGCAGTGGTTCATCTCCCACGAGAAAGGGCGGGGGTGTGGCCTTTGGGCCTTCTCCGCGGGACTATTCACAGAAAGTGCCCAAGAAGGTGAGAAAGGCGGCATTGCGAATGGCCTTGACAGACAAGGCGCAGAGTAATCGCCTTATGATTATTGACGATTTCAGCCTTCCTGAGATCAAAACAAAAAGTTTTGTGGGAACAATGCGCGGTTTTGATGTCAAAAAAGCGCTGATTGTAACAAATGATAAATCAGAGAACTTAGAAAAATCATCTAAGAATGTCCCGCTTATGAAGGTTATGCGGTATCAGGGGCTAAATGTTTATGACATTTTAAGATATGATCACCTTTTTTTAGAACGGCCCGCTGTTCAGAAAATAGAGGAGGCGTTGGTTCCGTAGTGGATATCTACCAAGTGATCAAAGAGCCACATATTACAGAAAAGTCCAATTTGCAGAAGAGTGAGACCAATCAAGTTTCTTTTAAGGTGCACAGAGGGGCAAACAAGATAGAGATCAAGCAGGCTGTGCAGACTCTTCTCAAGACAAAGGTCTTGGACGTGAGGACAATGAATGTGCGGGGTAAGCGTCGGCGTATGGGAAAAAACGTTGGAAGGAGATCTCATTGGAAAAAGGCCGTTGTGAAGTTGGCCCCGGGTGAAAACATAGAGTTCTTTGAAGGAACGTAGGGATTGGCGCCCCGGTGAAATAGAAAAGAAAAACATTTCACTGGGTAAAATTGATGATTGACGATTGTCGATTGAACAAATGGCAAAAATAGACGGAAAAGCAGATCCAGACGGCGAAAATATTCTCGTAACGGCTCTATTTTATCGGAAGACTCAGTAACTATTTTGTGTAGTTAAGCGGAGCAAAGAATGGGCATTAAACTTCATAAACCAACCTCGCCTGGAAGGAGATTTCAGACATCTTCTGAATTTGAGGAAATAACACGCAACAAGCCTGAAAAAGCCCTTCTCAGGCCGTTAAGGAAGACAGGCGGCAGGAATTCAAATGGTCGTTTGACTGTGCGGCACAGGGGGGGCGGACATAAGCGCATATATCGCCTGATAGATTTCAAGAGGAATAAAGACGGGATCCCTGCCTCTGTTGCCTCTATTGAGTATGATCCCAATCGATCAGCCAATATTGCACTGTTACACTACGCGGATGGGGAAAAACGATATATTTTAGCCCCTAACAGCCTTCATGTGGGAGACCGGGTGATGTCGGGGGAGGGAGCGGAAATAAGGAACGGTAATGCTCTTTCCTTGCGGAATATTCCTTTGGGAAGCCACATCCACAATATTGAGCTTAACGTAGGACATGGTGGGCAGTTAGCGAGAAGTGCAGGAAGTTACTGTCAGCTAATGGCTAAGGAAGGGAAATATGCTCAAGTCAAACTCCCTTCCGGTGAAGTACGAATGGTTTTTCTGGACTGCAAGGCGACTCTCGGGCAGGTGGGTAACCTGGACCACGAAAATATATCCATCGGTAAGGCAGGTAGGAATAGATGGTTGGGAAAAAGGCCGCGAGTGAGAGGCGTTGCCATGAATCCGGTGGATCACCCCCATGGTGGTGGCGAAGGGAAATCCTCGGGCGGACGACATCCTGTGACTCCGTGGGGTGTGCCTACTAAGGGGTATAAAACCAGGGTCAGGAAGGGAAGCGACAGACTAATTATTAAGCGTCGAACCAAGTAATTTATAGCTATACCCGCTAACCGCTGAGAATTATTGAATGCAACAAGAGGAGGATAGGTTTTGCCAAGATCTCTAAAAAAGGGTCCGTTTGTCGATGATCATCTATTAAAAAAAGTTGAGACGGCAAGTGGCACCATGAGCAGGCAGATCATCAAAACATGGTCGCGCAGGTCCACAATCCTTCCCGAATTTGTCGGTCTGACATTTGCTGTTCACAACGGCAAAAAGTTTTTGCCCGTGTTTGTCTCTGAAGATATGGTGGGACACAAATTAGGTGAATTTTCTCCCACGAGAACTTTTTATGCGCATGCCGGCGATAAGAAATCGAGATTGAAAGGTAAGTTGAAATAAGCGGAATTTATGAATTAGAGGTGTGCTTCTTATCTTAATTTCTCAATTCCTAAGTCTCTAAGGATTATTTTGAAGAGTTAAAATGGAAATAAGGGCAAAGGCAAAGTTTGTTAGGATTTCGCCACAGAAGATACGCCTAATTATGGGGCAGGTCCGTGGGAAGAAGGTAGAAGAGGCATTGAATTTGCTCTCTTTTGCGCCTCAACGAGGTGCAAAGATACTAAAAAAGTTGGTTGATTCGGCGGTGTCAAACGCCCAGCAAAATGCTGATATGGATGTGGACTCGCTTTACATCGCAACGGTATATGCTGATGAAGGTCCGACCTTGAAAAGGTGGCGGCCACGGGCCCAGGGGCGGGCGTCGAGAATAAGGAAGAGAACCAGCCATCTAACTGTTATTTTGGGCGTGAAATAGGTTACGTTCCGTTGATTAGCCGCAAAGACCTTTTGATTACGCTGGAGGTGTATATTGGGACAAAAAGTTCATCCGGTCAGTTTTAGATTAGGGATCAACAGGACTTGGGACTCTAAGTGGTTTGCGAATAAGGAATACAGCGATTTTATTTTTGAGGACTTCAATATAAGGAAGTTCCTGAAAAAAAAGCTTCTCCAGGCCGGTGTGTCAAAGATAGAGATTGAGAGGGCCGCGAGCAAGGTCCGAATTCGTATTTATGCCGCCCGGCCTGGTATCATAATTGGGAAAAAAGGTGTTGAAATTGAAAGGCTTAAGACTGACTTAGAAAAAATGATAAAGCGGGATGTTATTCTTGATATTCAAGAGGTGAGAAAGGCGGAGGTCGATGCCCAGTTGGTTGCTGAAAATGTTGCCATGCAGTTAGTGCGGCGTATTGCGTTCAGGCGAGCCATGAAAAAGAGTGTAAGCTCTGCATTAAGATTCGGGGCACAGGGTATAAAGATATCGTGTAGCGGCAGATTGGGTGGGGCAGAAATGGCGCGCAGGGAATGGTACCGAGAAGGAAGGGTCCCTCTCCACACCATCAGGGCTGACATAGACTATGGATTTGCAGAGGCATTTACGACATATGGGGTTATCGGCGTCAAGGTGATCATATTCAAGGGTGAGATATTGCCGGATAAGAACAAAAAGGCGGTAGGATGATTTTATGCTTAGTCCAAAGAAGAGCAAGTATCGCAAAAGACAAAGAGGCAGGACAAAAGGGAAGGCCTTCCGAGGTAGTACGCTTGAATTCGGGGATTATGGTTTGCAGGCATTGGAATGTGGCCTTATGACCGCTCAGCAGATAGAATCGGCCCGGATTGCAGTAACAAGACATGTAAAGCGTGGAGGGAAAGTCTGGATACGGGTTTTCCCGGACAAGCCAGTCGGCAAGAAACCTGCAGAGGTAAGGATGGGGAAAGGTAAGGCCACTCCGGATAGTTGGGTAGCCGTAGTAAAGCCTGGAAGAATTCTCTATGAACTGGAGGGAGTGTCGAAAGATGTGGCAGGAGAGGCATTTCGTTTGGCAGGACATAAGCTGCCGTTTGCCACGAAATTCATAGGTAGGGGAACATAAGCTCATGAAGGCCAAGGAACTGAGGGAACTCAGCGTAGAAGAGCTAAAAGAGAAAAAAAAAGAGGCGAGTCAGGAGCTGTTTAACCTGAGGTTTCAGAAAGCCACGGGACAGTTAGGAAACACCGCTATAATCCGCAAGACAAAAAAAAATCTGGCGCGAGTAAAAACCGTGCTTAGGGAATTGTCGATTTCTGGGGCGATAAAGTAACACGAGGTAGTGATGGTAGAGCGTGGACAGCGAAAAAGACTGGTGGGAACTGTTGTTAGTAACCGAATGAACAAGACAGCCGTGGTTTTAGTCGAGCGTTTGACAAAACACGCAACATATAAAAAATATGTCAGAAGGCGCGCGAAATATATGGC
>JAOZQV010000283.1 GCA_029932035.1 Deltaproteobacteria bacterium
AATCAAAGCCTGCCAGACATGATGCCGGACTCATTGGGACCTGTAAACGGTAACCTTTTGACATTTGTCAGCCCCGCCTCGCTCATCATCTCTTTGATCTGGTTCCCTGTGTAAGATCGGCCCTTATCGGTGTTAATCAGCATATTTAAAGAAAAAATGGCCGGGAAGAGCGGACCATCGGAAGTGTCATTCAGGATGAAATCGTGGATCAACATCAGGCCTCCCTGGTCCAAAGCGGAAACCGCCTTCTTAATGATCATCCGGCACCCATCAGGTCCTTCGCCATGAAGGACGTGGGATAGCCATGCCACATCATAGGCGCCTTGGATATCATCCTCTAAGTAATTGCATGGAACAAAATCGATCCTGTCTGACAGGCCGAATCGCGAAATAGTTTTTTCAGCAAATGGCCTGGTGGTTGTAAGATCCGCTATGGTCGCTTTCAGGTTGGGATTTGCGAGACAGAAATGAATGGCATAAGCGCCTGGGCCGCCGCCTAAATCCAGGAGGTGTTGCCTTCCGCCCAGGTCAATTTGACCTGCCAGACCAGGTGCAATGCCCATGGCCATATTAAACATCCCCATGAGGAAGCTCTCCCGCTCTTCCTCATCCAAAGCCCCCCTCTTACGTACAGGCTCGCCAGTCCTTACTGCCTGATATAAATGCGACCACGCCTCAACCAAGTGATGGTGATGCATTATCATGTAACCGATATATTCCGGTGAGCCTTTGACAAGAAGCGATTTGCTCGTTGCACTGTTGGAATATCGGGACCTGGTTTTGACAATGAGTCCCATGGCCACAAGGGCATCCAGAAGTACCGCAACACCTCTCACATCATACCCGAGGCCTCCGGCAATATCTTCGGCCGTATTATCTCCGGTCTCAATCCTCGAAAAAAGATCCAGCTTAACACCCGCATGTAAGGTGCAGGCATGCCAGTAGCTTCCTGAGATCTCCAAGAGTTTGCCAGCATTCCAGTCTGTCATCCCTATTACCCCTGGTCCACCTTGCCTCTTACACAGGCCACCAATGTCTCGAGTTCTTTCTCTTCAAGCTTTCTCAAAAAATCGAGTGTTGCATCTGTTTCCAACACCTTTTGAATGATTTTTATCAGTTCAGTTTTTTTCATGACGATAAATCTCTCAAGATCCAATTCTTTATAATTCTATCATTCCCGAAAACACAACCCATACCGCCAATAATAACGGCTTTCTTAGCCCAAAAGAAGCGGTTCATCAACCTAAAGGTCTTCCACAGCAACGTCAAGAGTAGAGGGTTTTAAGCTCAAATCTTGACAAGCTCATATTTGCGGCAACCTATTCCTATCTGTTCAGCATGATCCAACTGGATGCTCCAGTCTGTCTTCGGATAAACGCCCCTGAACTTATCCTCTCCCGGTCCCGTGCATTTTGTGAGGCACGACCCTGAAGTCGCGGTCTGTTGATTCACAAGATCCACCGAGGCCTGGTCAATGGCCACGGGATCTTTGGATGCCACAATCCCGATATTAGAGACAATAGGGGCATCGCTATAACCGTAACAATCGCAGGCCGGGGTAATGTCGGTCAGGAAGTTCAGAAAAAAGGCCTTGCCTTTTTTTCCTTTCAAAACCGCCAAGGTATATTCCGCCATCTTCTTCTGAAACAGGGGAATATCAGCATTCCATTGGACATCTATGGCGCTGTTCGGACAGATCAGTATGCATTCGCCGCAACCTACGCATTTTTTCTGATCGATATTTGCCTTGTCTTCTTTGAGAGATATTGCCTCGTGTGCGCAGTGCTGAACACAATCCCCGCAGCCTACGCACTTTTTCTTTTTGACCTTGGGAGAGAGATCAGAGTGTTGTTCAAGCTTCCCTTTCCTCGCTGCGCACCCCATCCCGACATTTTTGATCGTCCCGCCAAAACCTGAAAGCTCGTGTCCCTTAAAATGGGCCACGCTGACCAAAACATCTGATTCAACAATATCTTTCCCAATGTACGCGCTCTTTATAATTTCTTGATCAATCCTGATCTTTGAAAAGGAAGCCCCCCGGATGCCGTCAGCAATAATAATCGGCGCGTTTACAACCGAGTAGGCAAACCCATTTTCAATGGCAGTCTTGAGGTGGTCCACACTGTCTCCCCTTGATCCTACATAGAGCGTGTTTGCATCGGTCAGAAAGGGAGAGGCTCCTAACTCGTTGATCTGCTCTACAATTGCCCGGATAAGGAGTGGTCGTAGAAAGGCGGTATTACCCTTTTCCCCAAAGTGCAGTTTGATCGCCGCCAGGTTCCGGGGAGCAATGACATCGTTTATCCCCGCACTTTGCATAAGTCTCTTCAATTTGGACGGAAGGTTCTCTTTTATAGAGGTTCTGAGATCTGAGAAATACACCTTGCTGATGGCCATCTAAATACTCCTTTCTATTGCAAAAATATAGATTTGTAACCGTTTACAGGTTTCCCGCTGCAAGCGGGATTCAACGGTTTAGGTCTCCACATATCTCTGAAGGCATGGCATCTCGGACAATGATTTCGGGCCCCTTGCTGGAAGGGGATGTTACAATAGTATAGGAAAAGGCTGAAATATGAAAGGAAAAATGGTTGTAGCCGTTCACGGGTTCACAGGTCCAGAGGTTCCCCGCTTAAAAACGGGATCTTCGACAAGGTTCCATTCTCGTCCCCGGAGTGCCTTTGGGATACGGATATTTCCCGTGAAACTGGAAACTGGAAATTTGAAATTTGAGGACGAAGGATTTGATATGTCCGATCCAATTTCTAACTTCAAATATCTTTGGACAGCATCACCAGTCGTAAAGTATCTCCCAGTGATTGTCAAAGGGAGTATCCATTTGGCTGTAGCGGCAGGTGAGGGTCTTTCCCGTGCCGGGCCCATTGGTCGTCTCTTCCTTCCAGTACCGGAGGGAGATGGCGGGCAGGGGCCGAGGATGCACATTCTCTTCTCCGGCCTTTGGCGGGGCTTCGATCCAAGTCTCCTTCTCTTCGATAACCTTCCAGACTGTATCAAAATCCTTGTTTCGAAGACTCTCTCCCACCCTTGGCAGCCCCAGCCGCTTCCTCAGTTCGTTGAACAGGTAGGAGGATTGTTCTTCCCTGTCCAGGATACGATCTCCCAGGATCATGATACCAATAGCCCCAACGGGCGCCGTTAATAGAATGGAGAGCACCGCCACGGCCAGGATAACCTCACCGGAGGCCACTCCCGCGGCCAGGGGCACGGCGCCAATGGCGGCCTGAACCGTCGCCTTGGGGATATAGGCCACGACGCAGAAAAGCTTTTCCTTCCATGTCAGGTTTGTGCCAAAGAGGGAGATGTAGGTCCCGACGCTTCTGAACAGGAGACCCACCGTAATAACGGCGATGCCCGCAAGCCCGGCCTTCCATGCCACCTGGATATTAACCTGAGCGCCCACAAGCACAAAAAGAAGGAGTTCCGCAAACATCCAGAGCTTCTTCAGTTTCTGTGAGATAATGTGAGCAATGGGCTCTGATTTTTCCAGGATCACGAAACCGACAGCCATGACACCGAGGAGACTCGCAACCGGTACCCATGGTTCCAAAGCCCCCTCCAGCCAGGTCAGAAAAATCGCGATTCCCATGACTACGATGGTCCGTTTGGGCGGGCGCCAGTCGTATTTGGTGAACAGGCGATAGAGAATGTACCCGGGGATCAGACCGGCTATAATTCCAAGCACAATACTGAGAGGGATTTCGGCGAGTCTGGCCCAGAGGTTTACCTCCCCTCCCCCGTACATACCCAAAAAGACCGTAAAGAGGACAATAACGAAGACATCATCCACGGATGAAGCCCCAAGGATGAGGGTGGGGATGCCTTTTTTTGTGCCGCGGCCCCGGTCCATGAAATCGATCATGAGGGGTACCACCACTGCCGGAGAAACGGCTCCGAGAATGGCGCCCAGGATGGCTGCCTCCAGATAGGTCATTCCCAAGAGACGGGGAGCCACCAGCGTAACGCCTACAATCTCGAAGACCGCCGGTACCGCGCTCATGGTTATGGCGGCCCTTCCCACCCGGTTGAGGGTGTCCCGACGCAGTTCAAAGCCAGCCCTGAGAAGGATAACGATGAGGGCGATCTTGCGGAAGTCCCCGGACACGGCCATCATCTCCGGGGCCATGAGATTCAGGACATAGGGGCCGATGAAAACCCCCACGAGCAGCATTCCCACAAGTCCCGGAAGTTTAAACCGGCGAAACAGGTAGTCCCCGGACAACCCTAAGAGAATAATCAATGCTATGCTCATAGCCATAGAAACGCCTCCGATAAAATAAAATGCCCTGCCGGGTGGCGACCATGCAGGGCATTTAGACAAAAAACCCACCCGGAAATTCAGGTGGGGTAGGCATTATCGCTCCTACCCCGATACATTATTGAGGTAGAAGTCATCATCCCTTCAAGAAGGGCGGTTCACGGCAGACTTCATTGCCGAATCGATTATTTGGTTTCTTTACATCACGGGGGATTTCCCGTCAAGCGGTTTTTCCTTAGAAATATTTCCTCCGTCGCAGGATTTTCCGGTTTCGTTCCCATATTCTGGCCCAGGCGCCATCATAACCACTCAGATTTCGATATCCCGGAAGAAGCGTAGCAAAATAGTCAGCCGTCCCAAAACAGTCGGTCACGCAAGTACGGGTCAGATGCTTGTCGGACGTCAAGCCGTTGCAACCAAGATTTCTAAACTGTTCGGTCAGATGGCAGGGTTTATGAATCAGGTTTCGAGTATCAGACGGCTGAAGTCTGACTTCCAAATAGACGGATTGCCTCCCGTAACCACAGGCTCTCCTTCAGGGTCTGAAAATGAAGCTGAGAGGTTCCAAAGGTTCTATTCAGGAACACAGTGAGCCTAAACGAGGAAAACGCCAGAAGGGATGATTTAACTGTCAGCCGCCAGCGTGTTTTCCCGTCCTTCAAACATCTCATCAGCCATGACCTTCAGGTCGGCCATTATGAGATCCTCATCGGGCTCGGGCTTTATCCATTGAATGGATGAAAGCTCTTCCCTGGGAAAGGACTTCAAGAGATCATACAGGAGAATCGGGTCGAGTCCGGCCTCTTTGGAAGAGGCTTCTCGTATGATCTCGGCCCAG
>JAOZQV010000284.1 GCA_029932035.1 Deltaproteobacteria bacterium
CTATCCTTTCTACCTCCGCCCTGTTGATAACAAGGTCATTTAGATGAGTAATACGGCCGACAAGCGGGTGAACAAGATAATTAGACGCCATCGTCAGAACATCATCAATCCTGCCTAAAATTTCAATATGTTCCCTCGAAAGACCGATCTCCTCATGGGTTTCCCGCAAGACCGTCTCCTCGATGGAGACGTCTTCCTTGTCAACAGCGCCACCGGGAAAAGATATCTGGCCCTTATGATGTTCTACCCTGTTGGTCCTCCTGGTGAAAAGGACTTTGTAATGCCCCTCCTCTACCAAAAGCGGCAGCAGAACGCCGGCATGCCTACGCCCTGGCTGCTGCCCATCCCTAATGACCTTTGGATCCCTGGCGCCCAGCATTTTTTTAATGATCATTGACGGAAATTTCTGATAGGGCATAGCGGCTTTCATCAGAGCCTATCTGCTTCCATAAGTCTCAAGGTACTTGTCAAATTGTGCCTTTATCTTCGCATCAATCGGAGTTCGCTTCCCTTCAATCGTGACGGGAATCTCCTCCTTATAGATATATTCAACTACTTCCCTGATACCGGCCACAGAGAAAACCGGGACTCCGCTCTTAGACACGAAATCCTGAATAGCGTTTTCTCCCTTTTGATCCAATATCACCTTGCCGTTCCGGTCATAAACAGCGGTTGTCTGTTCTCTGTCCAGCCCTATCCCTATTCCCATCACACGGAATGTCATTCCCCGGAATCGGGCCTCGGATTCAATCTTCTCCAAAAGATCGAATTTAGTCCCCATGGAGGTTGCCACATCATCCACAATAAATATCCGGCAACCATCAAAAAGGGAACTGTTGACGAAAATGCTCTTTGACACGCTCCCTTCACCATGGGTTTTGGCCTCTTTTCGATCATAGTCAAAGGTCATATCAACCCGGTGCTCCTGCCACAGGGCAATGGCAGTCGCGAGGGCAATGGCGCTCCCTTTATAAGAAGGGCCTAAAATGACGTCTGCGTCTTTGACTAACTTCTCTGACATCATCATACCGGCAAAAAAGGATCCCATCTCAATGCTCAAGCGGCCAGTCCTGAACATAGCCATGTTTACAAAATACGGGGTAGGCCGGCCATCTTTCAGGACAAGACCCCTGTTAAAAAATATGGCTCCAGTCTCGGCTAAGATCTCAGCGAGCCTTTTTGTGTAATTTTTCATTCTCTAATAATAAACGAGGTTAGCGTATCAATCAACACATTTATCTCAGGGTCTTCTCCAGTCCACGCCGGGCCCTTACAAGTCCGGGGTTGATCTGTAATGCCCTGGAAAAATGTCTGCTTGCGCGTTCGATGTCGCCCTGCCGTTCCAGAATAAACCCCAAATTGGTATGTGCATCGGCATAACCGGGGTTTATGCGCACCGCCTCAAAGAGATGCCCTTTTGCCTCCTTGATGAGCCCCCGTTGTTCCAAAGCGATTGCCAAGTTATAGTGTGCCGTCGCATAATCTGGATCGATCTCCAGGGCCTTGGACCAGTGCTTGACAGCCTCCGTGATTTTTCCCTGCCTTGCATAAACATTTCCCAAACCATTATGAGCCACCGCAAAGCCTGGTTTGATCCTTAATGCTTCAGAGAAATGGCGGATGGCCTCCTCGAATTCTCCCTTATTTGCCAACGCAACTCCCAGGCTATTATGGGCCTGCACAGAAAAAGGTGTAATAAGCAGGGCCGCAGAGAGATGATCGATGGCCTCTTCAACCCTTCCCTGGCGCAGAAAGACAGCTCCCAAATTAGTATGTGCCAGGGCAAAGCCCGGTTTGATCCGTAGGGCCTCAAGCAGGTGCCTGACAGCCAGGTTAAATCTGCCCTGATCGTTCAAGGCAAGGCCCAAATTGTTGTGTCCCCTATGGTTCTTTGGGTTTTTGCTTACAACATCGGTCCACAATGTTATGGGGTCCTGCCAAACCCTGTTTCTCTCATATGTAGTCACTCCAAGGCATATGATAATAGAGATTAAAAGGGCAACAACCCATGATCGTCTCTCTTTTAAGAGATCGAATACCAGATAAACAACTATGAGAACAAATCCAAAGATCGGAAGATAAAGCCTGTGTTCAAACAATGCATCGCTTATGGGAATAATGCTGGACTCCACAGAGAGAGTAATGAAAAACCAAAAGATACCGAAGCTTATGACCGGCCGTTTCTTTATGTTCCATATTCCAAGGCCGATGATAGCGATCAGGAAAAGAAAGGCGGCTGGAGTGTAACCGTCAAAGAACCCTGTCTTAAAGGGGTACATATAATCAAGATTCTGGCCGATTGGGATAAATAAGAGCCGTATATATATGGCTACGACATTGAACTGGGTGCAGAGATAACTCCAGCGGCTAACCGCCCCGGTCTCCTTCATAAGGCCTGAAACATCTTCTAACAGACTCCCAAATTGGAGATCGCCCCGGAAGAAACCTGAGACATATAAGAAAAAGACCCCCAAAAGCAGAAAAACTGATCCAAACCAGACTATTTTTTTCTTCCACCCCTGCCAGGTCCTATCAAAAAGGAGATACTCGGAAAGGATAATCACACCAGGTAGACTCGCGGTGTTCTCCTTACTCAAAAAGGCTGACATCCCGCAAAAAAAAGAAAGGGTGAAATAAGCCAGGGCCTTGGGAGAGGAACCTGTACCGTTTGCACCGCTATAAAGCGCCCTTGCCCTTATGTAAAGAAGGACTGAAGCCAAATAGAACATCGCGGCTATAGAGGTGTATCTCTGAACAGTGTATGTGACTGCCTGTGTCTGAATCGGGTGCGCAACGAAAATCAATGCGGCAAATAGGGCCATTAATGGTATTAATGATTGAGAAGCGGCCCTTTTTTTGTTCTCTATCGCTCGTCGGGTCCTCGATGTTACCCGTTTCGGATTAGCCTTGGACGTTGAAGCAACTACAGGTGCAAACTGGCCCATGGAAGACGAATAAAGGCGTTTGAAAACGTTACACGCAAGGAAATAGACAAGGAAACCGTTTATGACATGGACCAGAACATTGACTAAGTGGAAGCCAAAAGGGTCCAACCGGCCGAACCTATAATTTAGGGCAAAGGTTGCTTCTACAATCGGCCTACTGGAAAGTAGTGCACTGGGTGAGAGATAGTTTTTCAAATCCCTGATCTGGACCTTTTCTTCAATCTGCACCGTCCCATCAAAGACAAAAGGTCCTCTGTATATGTTGCTGTAGATAACCACAGCAACGAGTGCAATAAGAGAGCATGCAAACCAAGGGCTTGATATGCGACTTGTGGCTGTATTAAACCCCATTCTATAATTACCGATTCGTCTTCATGGCGAAATCCCTGTTTTCCTTATTGCAAAGGTCCAGATATCATTAAGTAAATAGTTAAGGACTGCCGCAAGGACAATGGAAATGATATTTGCGATAAGGTAGTGCATAAACTGCGCAAGCAAAAGGGTTAAGGCAAATTGTAGCCCTATTGCCAACCCGCAGGCAATAAAATATTGGCCCATCTGAGGGAAAAACCCGTATTTCGTCCGCCCCTTCCGATCAAGCCAGGTCCATTTCCTATTCCATAGATAATTGTTTATTGTGGCGAAAAAGATAGCCAGACCGAGCGACAGGTTAAGACGAATCCACTCCGGATCAATATTTCTAAAAAGGACTTCTCGACTGACATACAGGGCAACCAAATTGATAATCATACCGGAAAGACCCACAATACTGAATTTAACAAACCGGTGCTGAAACAAAGGACCGATTACCGGTATCCCTAATATCCTATCAATTAGCATAAAGGCTCATTCCCCGGCCTAAATAACGAATCCCCAAATTAGGCATATTCCTGACCTTCAAGCATTTCATACGCTTTTTCGAGCACCTCCTGTGGTGAAATGCTTTTTAGGCATATATTGTCCCCGTCACATGGCGAGGTCCTGTGGTTATATGCTGTAAGACAGGGTGAACACGATAACGGGACATGAAAACTAAATGAATTGAGACTTAGAGGACCATAAAGAAGCGGGGTCTCGGGGCCATAAAAGATAATAGTGGAAACAGGAGTCATAGCCGCAAAATGTCCGGGGCCCCCATCATTGGTGATGAGGAGTGAGGCAAAATGGAATATTATCATGAGTTCCCGAATCGATTTTGTATATCCGGTAAGATCAATGCAGTTGTCAGCGCACTTTGCCAAAATCTCTTTAGCTAAACCCTTATCCTCTTTCAGGCCTATAACACCCACCGCATATCCATGGTGAATCAAATCCCCTGCAACCGTACAGAAATTTTCCAATGGCCAGGCCCTTATGGGTAATAGCCCCCCTCCGGCATAGAGAAGTATTAGTTGTTTGTCTGCTATATCCGGGAAATCCTTTTTAAATCGCCTTGACGCGTTCTCAATTTCCACCTCACTGACCTTTAGTCGGGGTACTCTCATTTTATCAAGGACCGGAAGACGTTTGGACTTGGGGATCGTTTCCGAATCAATGGCTTCAGCCAAGGTTATAAACTGATTTGAAATATGATGGTAGGGGTTATAAAGCACCGGCCGATTGATAAATTCTCCCCTGAAAAGCCCTTCCTGTGTATGGGGATGGAATCCGGCGCGTATCTTGGCGCCGCTTAGAAATGAATAGATGGCACTCACCCTTGAGAATAATTCACAGTCAATAACAGTATCTATCTTGGATTTACGCATTTTGACCAAAACGCGAAGACTATCCAAGAGCATCCTTAACAAAGAGGTGTTTCGAACCGTCAGGATATTCCCTGAAGGCACCACATCGATCAATTCCAAAATCTCTTTATTTTGATTTAATAATAAGACATGAATTGACACTCCCGGATACTTTCTTCCAATAAATTCAAACATGGGATATGCCAAAACAAGACTTCCCATTTCGGAAAGGAGTATGACCAAGAGATTTTTCGGCTTGGATCGGATTGAAGCGCCCGCATCTTTTCGAAAAAAAATAGAAAACAACCAACAGATAAAGGAACCTAAGATACGGTCTAACCTGCGTTGAAATTGTATATTCATTTTTTCATTTCATCGAGGCGTTTAGAGAGGAAATCGACCTGATGTTTGAGA
>JAOZQV010000285.1 GCA_029932035.1 Deltaproteobacteria bacterium
ATATGCTCATTTATCTCTGATGACCACTCATATTTAATGAGCAGTTGGGGGACGTTATGTTGCGAGTCCTATTATGTTGTGTGTTTTGAGAGGGGTGGGGCATAGTACCCCGCTTACCCCGCCCTATGATTGATAAATCAGCACCCCGCTTACCCCGCCCCCTGTGACCAAGTATTCTCATACCTTTGGTGTAAACGCTGTATACCCAACTCTGCTGGTTTCTGCTTCCATCGATTTGACTTTGTCCTGTCATCTATAAGCTGATTATGGGATAGGCGTGCTGTAATGTCGCAATATCACCAGTTTGTTTCAGCGATAATTTCTCTCTTAACCATTTGAATAAATAAACCGTTTCAGGCAAAGACCTATAGCTTCTGGTTTAAAGGAGGTCTTTGTGAAACGGAGAAAATGCAAAAATTGTAACGAGTTGTTTGTCATAACCCCAAGGCAGCCTGACCAAGAATACTGCCGCCGGAAAGAATGCCAGAGGGCACGGAAAACCCAGTGGCAGCGCCGGAAATTATCCAGTGACAATGACTACCGGGAAAATCAGGCCGATTGCCAGGCGCGGTGGGCCGCAAAAAACCCGGGATATTGGAAACGATATAGGGAAAATCATCCGGAATCCGCCCAACGAAACAGGGAGAAACAGAGTGTGCGCAACCGGATCAACAGGAAACAGCCCCCTGCCAAGTCCATGTTGCCAACCATTGAAAACATGGACGCGAAGCACCCGAAAAAGCTTTCAATATCAGGATACTATGAACTCACTCCCATAGCAAGCCCCCCGTTTGCAAATATGGCCCCGATCGTCGTCAGAATCGATGAAGCGATTTATTCCCGGAGCTTCCCTGTAGATTTACCGAAAACAAAGTCATTGCACAATGCCCCTTCATGCGGGACATGATTGCAAAGATGGACGCGTCAAACCATCATTTCTTTTTGATATCAAGGGGTTGTCCGCATATTCATAATGATTGCAAAGATGGACGCATAAAAGCATGATTGCGTTGTAGTTTAAGTGTCTTACCTCCATTTTTGCGGTGATTGCAAAGAGAGGACTCTATATATTTTCTCCTGCGAACATGCCATTGATAAACCGTCTTGCGCACAAATTTCCACCGCCGCTTTTGGCGGGGGAGCCTGACGCTCAGCCCCCATAAGGATGATCCGGATTGCAAACCCGGCAAGGAGGAAACATGAAACGCTTTACCCAAAACGAGTTATTTGAACTGAGAAACCACATTCCAATCAGTATCTTGATAGAAGATTGTTTGAAAATACCAGCCAAAATCAGTGAGGACCATTTCCGCTTTCTCTGCCCTCTTTGCAGCGAGTTTCAAACGGCCACAAACCCAAAAACCAACCTGGCAAGATGTTTTCGTTGCGGAAAAAACTTCAACACCATTGACATGGTCATGACATGCGAAAAAACTACCTTTGTCGAAACCGTCAATATCCTCAAAACGTACCGACAAAAGCTCAAACAGGTGCGCCATCTACCCGGTCCTGCGGAAATCACACCTAAAGGCCAGGAGGAAAAGAAGTGAAATGCCAAAACACACCAGGATTGCCCCAGGCGATCACCGCGTATCTGCGCTGGATGAGCTCAGCCCAATACAGCCAGAGCACAATTTATCACTATCAGCGAATACTGCGGCATTTTGCCGCATTTGCCAACGCTTCCAACATTGCCCCCAGCGACCTGTTCACACGCGGGCTCCTCGATGCATTTGAAACTGCATGCGGGCTCAAAATGGTCCGAACACCGGTCAGGGGGTTGGCCCGATATCTATACGAAAACAATCAGCTTGAAGCGCCGATGAAAACACTTTCTGAGACATTGCCCGACATTTATGAGGAATATCTGGTTCATTACAAGAATATCCGAAACGTGTCTCCCGGGATGATTCGAACATGCAGAACCGTTTTTATTGGCCTTCACCGACATCTCAGCGACGATGATCTTTCAAATCTCGCCATAGAGCAACTCGACAACTTCCTGAAACATTACAACTTCGGATACAGCCCTACATCACAGCGCATTCATAGAACCTGTTTGCGAGGATTCCTGGAATATTTGTACTGCCGGAGAAACATCCTTAAAAGAGACCTCGCCTCCCTGTTGATAGGCCCTCCCTTCTATGCCCAGGCCAAACCCCCAAGGTTCCTGCGTCAAAAAGAAATCGAACATCTGTTCTCCGGCTTGTGTTGGGAGCGTCCCAAGGATTTAAGGACCAATGCCATGGTTTATCTGGCATACACACTGGGCCTCAGGCCAAAGGAAATCAGCTTGATATCATTGGATGATATTGCATTTGAAAAAGAAGAAATCATTCTTCCCAATCGAAAAAATACTAACCCCTTGCGTCTCCCTTTGCCGGAAGAGACCCTCAAGGCCATTGTCGCCTATATGGCCAACGCAAGAACTCAAACTAACCACAGAGCCCTTTTTGTGAACATCACCGCGCCATATCGTCCCATTTCACACGGCAGCGTCAGCCATGATATCTCCACTTGTCTCCATAAAGCAGGCATATCCGAATCCGCCTACTGTCTTCGACATACATATGCTCAGAATCTGTTAGAGGCCGGCGCTTCCATTTTCCAGGTCAAAGAGATGCTGGGGCATGATCGCATTCAAACAACCCGGCGCTATATCCATGTTCACACCCAATTAATGAGAAAGAGGCTCTTCGATGAAACCCTTTAACAGCTGCATTAAAGAACAACTGGAAGCATACATTGATTACCGGAAGAACCTTGGCTTTACAGATAAACACCTCAGAAGCACGTTGCGGCCATTTGATCGGTTTGTGGAGCAAACAGGCATGAACATTCAGCAGGCCGCTCCTTTGGATTTTATGGATTTCAAGAACTCTCTTAAAGGAGAACCGCGGTCTACAAATGCAATCATCATCACAACGCGGGGATTCTTTGGCTACCTCGTCAGGGTCCAGCAACTGCAGGATAACCCCCTCAAAGACTTCCCCCTGCAGAGAGAAAACGCGTTTGTTCCCTTTATCTTCTCTCCATTACAAACAAAGCGCATGCTTGTCGCCATCCACAGAAGAATAAGACAAAAACCCAAACATTTCCTCAACGATTTGACTGTTTACACTACAATCTTTCTCCTTGTGGAGTGCGGCCTGAGAATATCTGAACCGCTCAGGTTGAAAAATCACCACTACCGAAAAGACGACGGAACGCTTTATATCGAAAAAACAAAGTTCAGAAAAGACAGGCTAATAGCCCTCTCATCCACCGTCATCCAACACCTCAATAATTACATGTCAGCAAAAGACGTTCTCAAAACAGGAGATGAAAGCCAATGGCTCCTGCCCGCCCCAAGAGGGGGACAATTGCGTTCAGGCCGCTTATACGCCGCATTCCATCAGGCACTGGAAGACATCGGTCTCAAACACAAAAGACGCATCATTGGAAATACTGTTTTTGCCGCTCCCACGCCGCATAGCCTGAGACATTCATTTGCCATCAATACATTGAAGCGCATCCGATCCCGGGGGCAGGACCCACAAGGCGCTTTGCCCATCCTGTCTTCCTATATGGGCCACCGGAAATATCGTTACACAGCCGTTTATCTCAAGTTCATAGACGCCGAGCAACGCCGGCAACTCCTTGACTTCAGCCTGGAGGCCCAGCACGATATATGAAACTTTCAGTTTGCATACATCAGTTCTTCGATCACTATCTGCCCCACCTCAAAGGGGCAAGCAAACAAACCATCCGTTCCTATCGAGATGCCTTTGCCCTTTTTCTTCCATTTGCAGCCCAATATCATCATGGCGCAATTGAAGAACTCGAAATAAAACACCTTTCCTTCAACACCATTGTGGCCTTTCTGGACTACGTTGAAGACCAGCGTAATAACAGCCCCAGAACTCGAAATCAACGCCTGGCCGCCATCAAATCCTTTGCCAAAATGATCCGGCTCATATACCCAGACCAGAAAGACATTGCACAGACCATACGAAACATCCCTCAGAAGCGCGCTCAGAAAAAACTCATCGGCTATCTTATGCCCGACGAAATCCTCAAGGTCTTTCAAGCAGTCGACCTCCAAAAATCTGAAGGCATAAGGGACTACACCATTCTTCATCTTCTTGCCGACTCAGGCGCCAGGGCAACGGAAATCGCAGACTTAAAGCTCGACTATTTTGATCCGGGAAAAAACACCCTTGCCATCCTCGGCAAAGGAAACCGCTATCGCCAGATTTTGCTTTTACCCAAAACTGTGGAACTCATGACGCTCTACATCGACGAATATCGCCCAACACCCAGGCCCCTTTATCAGAACAGGTTGTTTCTCAATCAGCGCTCACAGGCATTGACCCGACACGGTATCTATCGAATGTGCAAAAAGTATCTCGGAATGGCATTGCCGGAAAAGCGGCTCAACAACCTGAGTCCCGCTCACAGCTTCCGTCATTCATGTGCAGTAAACATGCTATCGCAGGGAAAAGATCTCACCGAAATAAAAAATCGCCTCGGCCACGAAAAACTCGAAACAACTATGGGCTATTTGCGACTCGACCTGCATTCAAAAAAAGAGCTGCAGAAAACCTTCATCGAATTTACCACATCGAAAATCGCTTTTGACAAAAAAGTAGACACCCTGATCGATTGGGAAGCAAAAGCAAAAACCCTGGCCTGGATGGATACGCTATAGAGCCTGGCGACAACTTCGGCCTTCAGGCCCGAAGGGTACCAGTTAACAGAGAATAACCATCTCCGAGCAGTATTAGAGCGGCGCATTAAAACCACCTCTCCAGCCGAAAACAGGACCCGTATATCTGACCAGATATCCAGTTCCCCGGCCCGGTCATCTCTATTTGTAGCTCATTATTATGTTGCGTGTTTTTTCCACTTCAACTGGCAAGGCGGTACAACATGTTGATTTTACAAAGACTTTATCGATTTCCCGGAAAAACCGAAAACATTCGTATTTTCAATGGGTTAAGAGAACTCGCAACATAAGGGACGTTCGTCAGACTATAAGTTACTCAAAGCCTTTGGGTTCTTTCCCAAAAATTGTGCAGCCTTCTATG
>JAOZQV010000286.1 GCA_029932035.1 Deltaproteobacteria bacterium
CACTGATAGGGATCGGTCTCGCCCAGGGCAGGACGAAGAGAGCGATCAGAAGTCCGGCCAGGGCCAGGGAGGGGAGCATATTAATCTCCCGGGCATGCCTTAGAAAATCAGATATGAAGCAAAGAAAGTGGCGGCCCCGAGAGAGCAGAGGTCTCCGGGCAGTGACCCCCCGGTCAGACTCCCATGGAAGATTATCACAATCCCGCCCAACCGGGCAGAGAAAAGCGGGGAGAAGAGAATCTTCCGGCGTCCGGGAAGGGAATTACATATTGAGAGAACGCTACCAGAGCTGATGGATAATCACAAGACATTTGAAGTTATGGGGATATTGGATGGGGGGCTTTGTCGCGGGGATCTGAAAGAAATAATAGTTAAGATATTAAGACCGTCCCCTACTTTTTAAATCAGAGTGAGGTTAATTGGTTTGACGGACTGGAGGGATTTTGTTATAGTTTGAGCATGAGGATGCCCCAAATGGTAGTGGGGGATTTAGGATGTAGGAGGACAACACCTGGTATTATCTGACCGTGTGACCGGAGGGAATTATCCCAACAGCAAATCGGGGGCTACAAGAGAGACTCGATCTGGAATGGTAATATCTGGGGTGCTGCGGTAAGAATTATCGATGGAGGCGGTTGGCCGGTTTTGCACTAAAAAATGGTTATTCTCAGGGATTGAAATAATGCTCCCAGTCAATAGTCCGGGCTTAACCCTGCGCCCTTATTGAGATGAGCGTTTTTATTGTCCGGGCATTTGTAAAATGCGCGAACAATTGCGTATAAAAATTATGATGAGTTAACCCGATAGTCATATATCGGAAAGGATTTTCATATGCGTATTATAAAGCTTTCAATTCTATTTTTCGCGGTTTTTTTTCTTTCTTCCATAAATCTGTATGCCTGGACTCCTGGATTGGAAGAGGCCGCCAAGGCCGTTTCTTCTCTATCGGGCGGGACTCCTGAACAGGAGATGATGGTGTTTTTGAACAACCCAGAGATTAACCTCATGGGCCAGGAAGGGATAATCACGGAATATACCTATGCTTCCTGTCAGAATGAATTTTTTGAACTTAACGAGAAGTTCGTAAAACAGGCCGTCAACGAGGCTGGGTTTGATTCAAGCATAAGTGATCGAAAATTCAATCCTGGAACAGATACAGATGTTAACATCAACGCAAAAAGCAAAGCCGGCATCACGGTAAAAGATATCGAAAAAATTGAAAATGACTATCAAAGGGTTGTCAAAGAGCATTTCAGGAAAAAAGGGCTAAATCCACCAGAGGGGAGAATCAATACCGATACTGATTTTATGCCCAATCCACAACATACCACTCCTGAAGAATTTAAAAAATGTATCACTCATATCAATAATAATGGGGGTACGGCGTATACTGACCCGAAGGCGGCCTCGGCACAGGCGAAACTCAGCACCGGTCAGCCAATAAGTATCGATGAAGCATCGTCATTTAATTCAACCATGAAAGATATGGCACAGTCGAAAGTCAATAAAGCCGAATCCTTTCGGAAAGAGGCCAACGCCATTCGTTCATCAAATCCAGGTAGAGCTGACGTTCTCGATGCCCAGGCACGGCAATGTGATTATCAGGCTTCAAAATATTACAACCGAATTGACGCAGCCAACAACAACCTGAGAGAACACCACCACCTTCCCCCCACTGAAAAAGCGGCTAACAATGCCAGTAAGACAACTAACAAAGGCCTCGACAAAGCAATGGATAATATCGACGATATTGGTCGGGTACGATTAACCGCTAAAGATGCTGCCGCCATCAACACTATGAACAAAAGTGCCATGCAGAAAGCGACTGACCAGACCATCGATACCTTGCTTGAAATTGCCAAAAAGTCCCCTGCCAATGCACAGGAAATCGGTAAAGCACTTGCCAAAGAAATCAATGCGCTTCCGCCAAACAGAGCGGGACAGGCAATTGATCGCATCGAGGATGCGGTGAATAGTAATTTCGCTAGATCTGTAGTGGCTGAAGCCAAAGCACTCAAAAGCACTGCTGCTGCAACGAAATGGACTTCTTTTAAAAATACTGTGAAAGATATCAGCGGTATCAATAGTGCCAGCAAGCTTTCTGTTGCCATGACGATCGGCGGTGCAGTTTTGATGGCGCATCAAGGGATTACTGTTACGCTTGACAATGTTGAGGCAACTGACACGCTATGGGATTATTTTAAAGATTGTTATTACCACTCTGCATGGGAAGGGACCGGGATCGGACCCGCGTTTGAGCAGGCGCAACAAGAAGAGCTTGAGCGCTATATCAAGGAGCATGAAGCCAATCAAGATCCTTCCATGGTGAAACATGTCACATTTACCATCCTGAAAACCGGTGTCTACATGGGCAAAGATGCCATTATAGGCATCCTTTACCTTCCCGACACTATCTGGGAATATTTTACCGAAGAGAAAGCACAAGAGGGATATGCAGCGATGCAGAACCAACTTGCAGGCGTTATGCGTCAGATGGTCCTGGATAAAAAAGCTTTCAATAAACTGATGAGTGATATGAAAAAAATCGGTTTGGATGATGCCGATTACGCTATGTTCCTCAACTGCATGTGCGGCCACTGTGGCGGGTCGCTTGGCGGAATCTACAACCCCGGCTTTCAGACAGACATTGGTCACGGGCCCTGCCAATGCAATGGACCGCTCACCATCTGGAAAACACCCCTTCCTGCAAATGACAAAGAGCTCCAATACGAATGTTTCAACCAGGTCACCGGGAGACGATATAATGAAGCCCAGGCTATTTTTAACAGATGGCATCAAAAGATGGTTGATGCCAATGCCAGGAGCGTTCAAGCAGAGGTCAAGCAGATAGAAGAGTTCATCGCCAAAGGTGCGTATATGGAGGCTGCGGATATTTTCAATACCATCGAAGCGTTGATCAAGGACTATATGGTAACAAAAATTTTTGATGGCAAGGCACAGGGCACAAATCTTTCAAACGATCTATCCCATACCATCCTTGAAGGGCTTCGGGTGCAGGCAAAAGCGCATTCTGGAGATTTGCAGATGGAGAAACCCCTCACTACTGCCGTTGAAAAGATGTCCAAGGCCTGTACGTTGAATCTCAACACAGAGTGGTGTGAAAAAGAGTTGGCTAAATATCGTGCATGGGAACAGGGTTGGAACGACGTCATATCCAAAGAAGCTCCCAACGTGGCAAACCTTCTTGAAAAGGGAAAAATCAATACGGCGAGCACTGCCTTTCAGGCAATATATAACAAGATCAGCAAACAACTGCTTCCACCTCGCCATAATGATCCGGTTCTCGTCGCTTTAAACGATCAATTAAAAGAAAAACGCAATGAATACAGCAGGGCTATGCAACAAAACCGGGAGCAGATAGCAAACTACAAGAAAGAGAAAGATCCTCGAAGTATTGTAAAAATCATCGAAAGCATCAAAAAGGCGTGGGAACACAGTCGAATGACACTTGAGACGCTGACCCGGCAGTCAGCAGAAGCGGCTCAAAATGTCCGGTTTGCTGAAGAAAATGATAAAGCGGGAGATGCCTATCAAGAACAAAAGCGTCTCGCAAATGCAGTTGATCGGTATCAGGTAAGCCTCAATCTTCAAAAAGATGCAACCGTCCAAAGAAAACTTGATGATCTTCTTAAACGTAATGAAAATGCGATGAAATCCAAAAAAGAGGGTGACAATTATCGCCGGAATCAAGATATTGCCAGGGCCATCAATAGCTATAAAGCAAGTGTTTCCCAATGGCCGGACCCTTCTCTGAGCAAACTCATCCCCCAACTCGAACACCAGCTTGCCGGGCAAAGCAAGCTGCCGAAAGAGGCTGTAACACCAGAAATCAGCATCACATATGATTCAGAATCCGCTCCAGGAATTCCACCTTACTATCAGATTGATTTTAACAAAAAATATAATCATGGTCGTCCTATCAAATCCTATCTGGTGGATAAAATCCCGGTAACCGGCTATCAAGGTGGAACTGCTCCCATGACCTGTCTGTCAAAATGCAAAACGCCTTTTAATGACGGTATATGTTATCCGGAAACTTTTTCCTGGGAGGTATCATCTGTACAGGCAAATCAGGTATGGATCACAACAAACCTTTTCTGGTGGGGCAATCATTTTTCAGGTGAAACCATAGCAAGATTAACAGTGTCCGGTGGCGGAAAAAGCCGGAGCTTTGATATCATCGGAAATGCTCATACCGGTGAATGGAATGCAAACTATGTCAAACCTGCCACCGGTGTCACCATTCATAGTAATGTTATCGGCATTACCACATACGAAAGCCGGTTCCATGTTGCACGCTTCTCATTTGGTCTCATGATGGTTGACAGTGTTAAACTAGATCTGATCAATGCCGCTCCCGTCGGTGTCGATCAATATGGGGTGTTTGCGGTTTATGGAGTAACACTTATAAACGCTTCGGGAAACCCCGATGGGGGCTAAAACAATGGCTGGTGTGAATTATAAAAGCGCTACCGGTGAACTAAGTTCTCGTAGACCTTGGATTGGTAATCCACAATTCCAGAAATCCAGAGAAAAATTAGGCGGCAATTCAATATCCGGGACATTTACGGATAATAATTCACCAGATAAGACCTATCCTTGGAGTGGGCGAAAATAAACAGCTTGGTGCGCTAAGCTGGAATCTGTACGGCATGGAAGCAATACACCAATTAAAGTTGAGTTGATAGTAGTGTAACGAATAGCCGTTAAGTATTAGCTCACAAGAGAGGAGCATAGAGGACCGATGATGAACATTAAACGATTCACTCCCGGGTACTTGCTGCTGGCGTTCACCATCAGCGCCGCGCTGTTGGGCGGTATCGCGCTCACCTTGTTCTTCCTCGACCAGCGGGAGCAGGCCGCCGTGACAGCCGAGGACGTGTTCGCCGCAATCGGGCAAGGCGACATGGTGCGCGTCATCGAATGCCTTAAGGCCAAGCCACAGCTCGCTAACGCCCGAGACGCGAAGGGGCGAACGCCGCTGCACCTGGCGGCGGAGCGGGATATGGCCGACACCACACGACTGCTGCTCGGCAT
>JAOZQV010000287.1 GCA_029932035.1 Deltaproteobacteria bacterium
GGCCTCTATCTTCCGGGTCAGCACCTCGGTTATATCCACAAGAAGGTTCGCTCTTAGGGGTTGACCCACCTCATAAAAGGCCACATCAAAATCAATTTCACAACTGCTAATAGCATCACAAAAGAGAATAGCTGTTGCCCGATGATCCGGATGATACTCCAAAGGAGACGGGGTATAAACCAGTTCGGGCCGAAAGCCTTCAAGGAGATCTATCATTTGCAAAAGCGCCCCCGGTGAACCCGCAAGCGATCTGTCCTCGTATGACCAGAACTCTAAGTTCGTCACACCGACATGAGCGCAGGCATTCACGGCCTCGTTCTGCCTCAATTCCACATACTCTTCCCTGTTCATTGCACCCGAGGCATCTCCCTTGGCCCCATTGGTGAGAAAGACGACCTTTACGGGATCTCCGGCCTTGGTGTGAAGGGCAAGGCTGCCCCCACACCCGATGATCTCATCATCCGGATGAGGCGCAAGAACAAGAACCTTTTTACCTGTGAGGTCGGTCCCGTGATATGGAATCAGCTTTTCCTCTGTCTTCATTTAAACCTCACTTATAATAGGCGAATAGTTAGGGAGTATTTAAATCCAAATCTTTAAAGCAGATCCCCATCTGCCATGGAATAATAGATATTCGCTGACGCCCACTCAAGGGACAACGCGGGATGGAAACTCCGGCCCGTCAGTATGATGCCCAGAGGTTCCTCCAAAGGCTTGAATCCGGCTGAAATGGCGGCCCTGGTTAAAAAATGATTTCCAGGCAACCAGGTCTCTACCCTCTCTATCCCCCTCTCAGCAAATTGGGCGCCCAATCGGGTCAAAAATGCGGTCACCGTTTTCTCAGAAGGCGGACCAAACAGATCGACCATGCGCGCCTTCTCACCCTCAATGGCAAAAACAGCATACGCCTTCAATCCTTTTTTAAAATATGACCTATATCCCCATAACTCATACTTGCGCAGAGGATGTTTAAAAAACCGCCATCGAAGAAAGTCAGCGTCCCTGACCAATGCAAATGGATAGTTATCTCTACATCTCTTCCAGAGACGATCAAAGGAGTTGTCTATGTCCGAGATCTGCTCAATCTGCCCGCCAAACCGTGTCACTCTTGACGCCAAGTGCGCGGTTCGGGCGGTCAGGAAACCCACACCCCCCTTCAGGGCCGTATATTCAAGGTACTTTTCTCCTATGTCGAAGTGAAACTTGCCTGGAAAACCGTAATAAAAGATAGTGGCTTCGGGCCCTGCAAAAAGATCGAAGAAAGCGGCGCCTGCCCTGACGAACAAACCGGTTCCCCGGCAAACCGGATGAGACATTATATCGGCAAGGTGTGTCACACAAACCGTTTTTCCTTTCCAGTTTGTCCGGTAAGGGATCCCCCCGTACATCACCAGAATCGTCCCATCCTCATTTACACAAAGCGCAATCTGGAGATTGTATGGATTCTCAAGATATTTCCATCGCCACAAGGCTGGGGATATCTCCTTTTCAAATGCAGCCTTCCACAGGGATAACACGCCGGCCTCATCCTCGGGTCTGTAAGATCGAATAAGAAACCTTCCTCGTTCTGTTTCAATGACTTTTTCCACTCTCATATGACCTTTGAAAAATGTTTAATCACCAACCACCATAGTCACCTCTTTCACGCATTTCCCCATCGGCCTCGGATACCCTATTCTGCCGTAATAACGCCCGGGCGCAAGCAGACTCCAGCACTCTTCCGGGAAATCCATGAGAGGCCCATTACCAAATCGAGCCGCGCAGGGAATAAAATTAGGATTAGGACTGACTTCAAAAAGCCATCCCTTATGCAGAGAGAAAGGCACTTTGAGTACAAAGGGGGTAATAAAATCGGGTTGCGGAGCCTCTCCTCTTTTCCCCGTTACGGAGACCTTAAAATGATCTGCGACCCCATTTATCAGGACATGAAAAGGCCTCCGATATTTCTCTGACAACAGCAGGTAGGATCTGGCCATCATCGCTTTTTTTCCATCCCAATCATCCTGCCCGCACTGGTTATAATAGTGGATCGCCCCGGCCTTCGGTTCAATTAGAAGAGTGTAGCCGGCCTTTCTCATCCGGATAAAGAGATCCGTGTCCTCAAAATAGAGAAAAAACCGGGGGTCAAAGAGCCCACCCGCCTTTTTGACGGCCTTCCTCTTAAGAAGGACCAGACCACCGGAGAGATTCTTCACCTTAACCGGCCTTTTTGAGCGCCAGACCTTTATTGAATGATATCGCCAGGCTGCGCTCAAAAGCCTGCTGATATAGGAATGCGGGCCCCATCTGTCCAGAAGAGACTGAAGCCCAAATAAAAGAGAGGGGTAGGAAGACGGGAGATAAAACTTGAGGCCCTCATCCCAAAAAATATGCGAAGAGACTGCGCCCGCCCTTTTTGTTGAAGAAAGTGTTGTTTGAAGACGTATTAGACATCCCGGCAGTAGCCTGGCATCGGGGTTGATTAGAAGGATCTGTTCCCCATCAAACTGCTCAAAGGCGAGGTTGCAGGCGCGCCCAAAACCGATATTTTGGGGACTCACCACCAATCCAACGGCGGGCGGGAGATCCAGGCGCAATCTTTTCGCTTCTCCATTGTCCTCGCTATTATCCACCACCACCACCTGCACCGGACCCAGGGAGGAGGAATCAAGAACCGAATGAACCGCCCGTTGTGTCAGGGCCGCACTCTTGTAATTGACTATGATGGCGAGTGTTTTCAAGTCAGGCTGGGATTTTTGGGACTTCAGGAGGTCGCCAGTAGTGCTTTATCCACATTATCCCAAGCTCAGGATGGTCACTCTCTATCAGGAATGGCGCACTCTTCAGCTCATCGATAGCCCTGAGAGCATGTTCATCCCCAACCTTGGCTCTTGCCAGATAATGCCCGCCTGAGATAGGTATGGAGGGAATTACAAGCTCTGTGACCTGCTCGCCGGCAAACTCCATTGGCTCCAGACCGGAGATCTTCGTGGTGGTTTCAAAGATCTGTTGGCCATCCGGCTGCCCGAGCCCTACGGCCAGATGACCCTTCAAGGGGGGGCCGGTTCGCCGGGTCTTGACCCGGATTATAACGGTCTGGAACTGCCTGACCTGTTCAAGCCTCTTTCCCTTTTCATCCAGAAGACGCACATCTTCAATCATGACCTCAGGCAGATAAGGCATGTCTGCAGGAGATGAGCCGGTTGTATCATCATCTGTTTCCGCCCCTCCATCTAAGTATGCCAAGTACTCAGAAACAACCTTTGGGGTCTTGCCAAACCTGCATACCCTCCCCTTACGCAACCATATGGTCATAGCGCACAATTCATTAATTAGATAGAGGCTATGGGTGCAAATAATGATTGTCTTATTCGAGTTTCTGAATCCAATCATCCGATCTACGCACTTCTGCTGAAATCGGTGGTCCCCCACGCTCAAGGCCTCATCAACAATGAGAAGTTCCGGATTAACGCTGATGGCAATGGAAAACCCAAGACGCAGATACATCCCCGTTGAATAGGTCTTGACAGGGCGATCAATGACGTCTTTTAATTCCGCGAATTCAATAATAGCTTCTTCCCGTTCCTTGATCTCTCTTTCACTCAGACCCAACAGGGCGGCATTCAGATAGATATTTTCCCGCCCGGTGAATTCGGGGTGAAATCCAGATCCTAATTCTAACAGGGCGGCCGCCCTTCCCCGCTTTACCATTTTACCGGAAGTGGGGGTTAAGGTCCCTGCCATTATCTTGAGCAGGGTAGATTTCCCTGCTCCGTTTTCCCCGATGATCCCCAAAGTATCTCCAAAGGGCACCTGAAAAGAGACATCATCCAATGCCCTGACAACTTGATGGCAGGGTCTGCGGGTGATCGCCTCTTTAAAACGGTCGAAAGGCCGATGATATACACGATAGCGCTTTGAAAGTTTTTCAGCCTGAACCGCGTACAAATTCTCTCCCCTCTTACAGCGTTGAACGGTTCATAGGACCTCACCAATTACAGGACATCGGCAAAGGCATATTTAGAGCGCCCGAAAAAAAGAACCCCCCCAATAAAAGAAATAGCCGCCAGACCCAAGCTATGGCCTAAAAGCTCCCAGGTGATAGCATGATGCAACAGGACCTGGTGGTAAAGCTCAATAAACGGATACATGGGATTGAGCTTCATTATCCAGCGCATTTTCTCAGGCACCATACTCAAGGGATAGATAATAGGTGTCAAAAAAAACCACAATGAAAGAGCTACCCCAATAAACTGCTTGATATCCCTCAAAAACACAGACAGGCTTGAAATCAGGATTACCAACCCAAGGCTAAATACCATATGAACGACGACCACTACCGGCAACCAGAGCCATGCCAAATGGAAGTAACCTTTGAAAATCAAATAGACCAAGTACATTACAAAACCGAGCGCGTTCAAAGAAAAAGGGACAATTATCCCTGTCAGCGGAAGTAGCTCTAAAGGAAAGGCCACTTTGGTAATCAGGTTGACCCTCCCCAAAAAAATATCCGTAGCATTATTCAATGCCTCCACGAAGGCCGTCCACGGCAAAAATCCAGCCAAGAAGTAAACGGCAAAGCTATCCGTACCCGTTTCCATAGGCTTCAGCCGCATTTTTAAAACCACTGAAAATACGAAGATATACATAAGTAGATTCGCTAATGGCGTCAAGAGACTCCACACAAATCCACCTATGGAGCCCGCAAAACGCCCCCGGATGTCGTTCCTCACAAAACCCCAAAAAAGCGTCCGGAAACGGAACGGGATCTCAACCCACCCCCTGATTAGAGAAAAAATATTCATGGTATGGAATTAAAGTTCTTTCGTTGTTTTTCTTTGCAAGTCCCGCTGTAGCGGGATTTACCCCGTAGCCCCGGAAGATGGTACTGGGGCGCCTTTGCGCGAGATTTTTTTGCTTCCGGTTTTGCCGTTTTAATAATCTGCGGATGGAGAAGGATCATTGGGGATAGAACCTGTTCATAACATTTCTGACTTTTTGCTTAAATTCCTGGGTAACGGCATCCACATCATCCAAATCGGCAATGACATAGGGCGTTATCA
>JAOZQV010000288.1 GCA_029932035.1 Deltaproteobacteria bacterium
ATTATCTCTATACCTCCCTTGATGGCGGCGAAACCTGGACAAGGAGGGACCCGAGCGGTTCGCCGGCAGAATGGGCCAGCGTTGCATCTTCTTCTGACGGATCTATTATTGTCGCTGCTGCCATTGAAGTAGGTCTTTTTCTCTCCACAGACTCAGGAGAAAGCTGGGAGAACGTGGAGCCGGCAATCGGTTCAGACGCATGGAGGGCAGTCGCCTGCTCATCTGACGGATCTATGATCATCGCCGGACTTGACGGCGGAAGTATTTATATTTCAACAGATTCAGGCCAATCCGGATCTGAGAGTAACGCCGGAACTCTCTGGTCCGCTTCGAATTCCTACGCCTCCTACGTGAACCAGAGATCCTGGTCTGAGTGCAACACCGGGGCCTTCTGGGAGGGCGTAACCGCCTCAGATGATGCGTCAAAACTTGCGGTATGCGCCGAAGAAAGCGCCATTTATACCTCTGATGATGGCGGTTCAAGCTGGACCCTACAGGAGGGCTCAGGGGAAAGGGATTGGTCCTGCATTGCCTCTTCCTCAGATGGGTCCTTTATTATTGCAGGGGTCTGGGGGGGTTATGTCTATACTTCTGCTGATAGCGGCGTGACCTGGACCGAAAGGGATTCATTAGAACAAAACGTGTGGGGGTGTGTCGCTTCATCAAGTGATGGCACGAAATTAGCAGCAGCTTCCGGATACTTTGGGGGCATCTATACCTCCGGCGATGGGGGCGAAACCTGGAATGAGGTTCCCCTCAGTTTCGTTGCTTCCTGGGCGGACATGGTCTCTTCCTCTGACGGCAAAAGCCTTATTGCAGCGGCCTATAAAGACGCCATTTACACCAGTGATGATTTTGGCCAGACCTGGACCGAAAGAGATCCTGCCGGAGGGGTGCGGGCATGGACCAATGTGGCCTCTTCTGCGGATGGGGTGAAAGTGGCCGCATGTGCCGAAGACGACTATATCTACACCTCGAATGATGGCGGGAACACATGGACCCAGAGAGATCCCACTGGAAGTCCTGAAATGTGGAATGCTATCACCTCTTCGTCTGATGGGACAAAACTGGCTGCGGTCAACATATCCGGTTATGTCTACTTCTCCGATGATTCAGGCGCCACATGGGACAAGCTGGGTCCGTCCGGCCCGGACAAGATATGGAGCAACATTGCTTCTTCCGGAGACGGGGATAGACTGATCGCCACGGTATTCGGAGGGTATGTCTATACGGGAGAGTATTACTAAAATGGCTTATACCTAACCCGGATAAACCAGAAAAGAAGTCTCACGCAAAGGGTTTTGGCCGGCATTTGATAAATCAGACGCATTTGCAAAATCATCAACTTTCAATTTTTCTGGATTGCTCTAAAGGGTGAAATATGAAAAAACTGTACATGATTCTTTTTGGGATTTTGTTCCTCGTATCCTGCTCCGACGATACCGGGACCGTGCCTGAAACCGGAAAGGTGGGTTGGGCCATTGGCTGGGACCAGAACAATAATGCCGTGATCCTCAACACCGCCGATAGCGGTCAGACCTGGAAGGTTCAGGGAGACCGGGCTCAATTGGCAGGGAGAATTGTACAGAACCATGGACGGTGGCGCAAACTGGACCATCGCAGCACCGAATCTGGCAGGTCCCTTTGATTTTGACGATGTCTGCGCCATCAATGCAGACACGGTCTGGGCCGTACTGAACCTCAGCGGCGATTCCGGGGGCACCATTTTTCGGGTCAGACTCGAACAGGGCCAGGTACTGTCCGATCAATGGAACCCTCATCCGGGCTATCAATATGAGGGCATCACCGCCTTTGACAATCAGACCGCCTGGGTGGTGGGGTACCGGAGTATCAGCGTCGATCCAAAACTCCCCGCAGGCGTTATCCTTCACACGAAAGACGGCGCGAACTGGACCAGCCAGAAACTGCCCTCAGATGATGTTGAGCTATGGAAGGTCTCCTTTGTGGGAGCGCATCGCTAAAGAGTCAAATCGCGCGGTCCAGTAGCTGCAGTGTTAAGAATCCGGCCAATTATTCACTGAATTAAAAGGAGTGAAGAGAATGTCAAGACAACTTTCATTGGGCATCCTGCTTCTGATTGCGGCATTGATGTTGCCGACATGTTCAAGTAACATCGGTAACGAACCTGCCTGAGATTCCGCGCTGATGTTCTTGGGGCTTGACCGCAAAGATGGAGATCTCGCTAATTTTGTCGAGCAAGTTTCCACCCCCGGTTCCCCATCATACGGCCAATACCTCTCAATGGAAGAAATCGCCGAGCGGTTCGGGGCAAGTACAGAGGCAGTGCAAGCCGTTTTTGGATACCTGGAGACGTGGGGAATGAATGAAATAGAATTGGGGTCTTTGAAAGTGGATGCCGTATCAGAGTATTTGAAGGCCCACCCTCCGGGCTCTTGAACAAGCGATGGAAGCATCTGTTTATAAGGAAAGGAGTAAAATGAAGAAGCCTTATTTGAACATCGTTAGGTACTTATGTAAGGAAATGCTCTTCGGTTTCTGTGTGGTGAGCATTATTTTATTGTCTCTTGCGCCCACTGGATGCGACAGCGACACAGGGGCATACAACATAAGCCCGAGAGACGCGGCGATCGCAAAGGCCGATGCATGGGAAAAGAAGCGGTATGAGCATATCCTGACGCAAAAAGAAATTCCCGTGTACAGCTACAGGATAATCAATGAGTTTAACCATGATGAAAGCTCCTTCACAGAGGGGCTGACAATGGAAGACGGTCTCCTCTATGAAAGTGCAGGGCTATGGGATCAGTCCAGATTGGTGGCCATTGACATCGGGACGGGAAGGATCGAAAGGAGGCATGACCTTGAATCCCTCTATTTTGCAGAGGGCATTACTGTCCTCGGAGATGAAATCTTCCAGCTAACCTACCAGTCCTGCATCGGGTTTGTGTATCAAAAAGACAACTTCCAACTGAAAAGAATCTTTCACTTTCGGCACCAGGGCTGGGGTATCACAGATGATGAGACTCAACTCATCATGAGCAACGGATCAGCAGCGTTGATCTTTGTGGACCCGGAAACCATGGAGGCAAACAGATCCGTCATTGTTGCCGACCAGACAGGTCCCGTGTGGAATCTGAATGAGCTTGAGTATATTGACGGTGAGGTCTATGCAAACATCTGGAAAACAACCCTTATCGCAAGGATCTCTCCGGATGCAGGCGTCGTGACCGGCTGGATAGATATGAGCGGGATTAACCCGGACCCGGCCATTCTCAAAGACCCATTTGTTCTAAATGGTATCGCCTATGACGAGGAAACCGGTCACATATTTATCACCGGGAAATGCTGGCCAAAGGTCTATGAAATCGAATTGGTGCCTCCCGAATAATACCGCGGAAAGGAAACTAAACAATGCCATCCATTATTGACGAAGTGTTGGTGGTCGGGCACCACGATCCGGATACGGACGCGGTCTGTTCGGCCCTTGCCTATGCAGCTTTTTATGCCTGGCAGACCGGAGAAAAGGCGGTTGCCTGTCACTTGGATGAACTAAACCGGGAGACTGCGTGGCTGCTGGCTCACCTGGGGCTTCAACCCCCTCGGGCCATCGAGGATGTTTACCTGAGGGTGGGGGATGTCATGGTGAGCGATGCACCGACACTTCATACCGATCAAACCCTGCGGGAAGCGGGCCTGCTCATGCAGCGGCACGGTCTGGATGCCTTGCCGGTGGTGGATACGGAAGGACGTCTCACAGGCATGCTGGCCCGGGGAAAACTGGCGGACCGCTACTTGGCCGAACTGCAGTTGCCCCTGCGGGTGGACCTGCCCCTGGCCCTGCTCCGTCGCACCCTCGAAGCCGATCTCGTTTCCGGGGACGACACCGTAGTGGTTTGCGGCCACGTCTGCATCGCCACCTTTGCCGAGACCCATGTACCAAAACGGGTCGGTTTGGGGGACCTGGTGATTGTGGGTGATCAACCGAATGTGCAACAGGCCGCTGTTTTGGCGGGGGCCGGCTGTCTCGTGGCGACCGATGACGCGCCCGTGTGCAATGAGGCGCTGGCCAAGGCGAAATCCAGCGGCGTGGTTGTTCTCCGTACCCGAAAACCTACTTTTGCCACTGCCCAGCTCATCCACCAAAGCCTGCCCCTGACCTGCGCCATGGATGAAAACCCGCCCCTGGTTCGAGAAGACGACCTGTTGACATATGCATTTGACCAACTTCGCCAATATCATCTGGCCGCCCTGCCAGTGGTCGGAAAAGATGGAATATTAAAAGGCCTCGTGTTGCGCCGTCACCTCGCCGGGCAGAATCGCAGACAAGTAATCCTGACAGACCACAACCATCCCGACCAGGCCGCGGCAGGGGTTTCGGAAAGTGAAATACTCGCCATCATCGACCATCACAACCTCGGCGGTCTGCGCACCCTGGCGCCCATTCGAATGATGGTGGACCCCCTGGGAGCCACCTGTACATTGATCGCCGAGCTCTACCGGCGCCATGATGCGCCGATCACACCACCCCTGTCCGGGGCCATGCTCGGGGCCATCCTTTCCGACACGGTGGAATTTCGTTCTCCCACGACGACCCCGCGTGACCGAAAAGCCGCCCAATGGTTGGCCGAAAAAGCCGGTGAGGATATAGGAAGACTGGCCCGCGACATGTTTCGCTCCCGGCTACCCTTTCCGCCTCCGCCCCCCCGCTGGTGGGTACATCACGACTGGAAGATTTACCGTTTTGGCGACAAGGAGATCGGCATCGGCCAGACGGAGTTGACGGAAATCGAAAAATGCATGCCCAAGGTAGAGCTATTGCACGACGAACTCCGGAAAGCGGCAAAGGAGTCCGGTCTGTTCATGGCCGTACTGGTGCTGACCGACATTCTCGAGAAAAGGAGCCTTCTGCTGGTGAATGCTGAAAAAGGCCTGGGTCTCGCTGCCCATGCCTTTAGCGCATCGCCGAATGCTTCCGGGTTCCTCGTGCTGCAGGGTGTCATGTCGCGGAAAAAGCAGGTGGTGCCGCCGTTAGCCGCGGCGCTCAAGGAGATCAGTACC
>JAOZQV010000289.1 GCA_029932035.1 Deltaproteobacteria bacterium
AACTACCTCTTCTTCCTGGCGCCGTCTTCATTATATTCATACCACCCTTTGCCTGTTTTACGCCCCAACTGACCGGCCGTCACTTTTTTCCTTAAAAGCACTGGGGGATACCGCTGCCCATCAAACCGAATCCCACAATAAAAACCCTCTTTATGCCCATTCGTTGTTTCCTTAAGAATAATAACGAGTAGAAAACTTTACTCTTTGGTCAATTCTCGCGCAATGATCATCCTCTGAATCTCGCCGGTGCCCTCATATATCCGATTTCAAAGCTCTCGTGACGTCGAAAGGGGGACATCCACCCTAATCTAATCATCCAACCATCCCCCTATTCATCCCCTTATCACGACTTTCACCCCCTCCCTACTTCCTACTCCATACTCATCATTAAGCCTTTCAGGAAGCTCCAGATAGAAGTCTCCCTCATCCCTCTTCCCCCGTTTGATACAACCTGCCCCGTAGATCCGGCATTTCAAAGAGAGTTCTGCAATGGCTGCAGTTAGCTGTTTGTCATTGAGAATCCCACTCTCTACGAGCTTAACAAGAGCCCTTATCCTGAACCGATCCATCCCCTTGTACCGGGAGGATAACTGGTCGGGATGACCACCCTCTTTCACGATTAGTTTCTCATTGATCAAATGAACGGGGTGGCGGCAGGCAATCCTTAGCCAGAGATCGTAGTCTTCACAGGCCGGCAGATCCTCATCGAAGAGCCCTACTTCTTCTAAGAATGATCTTCTCAGCATCACTGCCGACGGACTGATAAGACATAGTTTCAGGGAAGGTTCAAAAACGTCTCCAGAAGGTTTAAGGTGCCTTGTTTTTGGGTTGGCATAGCGCCCGTTCCTGATCCAGATCTCCTCGGTCTGGCTGATCATGGCTTCGGGATGGCTCTTAAAAAACGAGATTTGCACCCCTAATTTTTCAGATAGCCAGTAATCATCGGAATCGAGGAATGCGACAAGGGGAGTGTCTGACCCTCTGATGCCGGTGTTCCTTGCCGCGGAGACGCCGAGATTGGAGTGGTGTCTCATAACGCTGATCTTGTCTCCGAACTGGCGTACAGCCTCTCTGGTTCCGTCGGTTGACCCGTCGTCCACCACTATAATTTCATAATCAGTAAAGGTCTGGTAGAGGACTGACGAGATCGCCCTCGACACCTTCAGTGCCCTATTAAAGGTTGGTATTATAACGCTTACGGCTGCCATAAAAAGATCTGCCAGATCAAGGCCAGGAGCCCGGTAAGGAGGAAATTGCTTTCGACTAAGGCTTCGAGGGCAATCCCGGGGTAGAGCCACTGTTTTTCATAGGCCACAAGAGAAAGTGACAGCGTAAAAAGCGGGACAAGCATTAAATAGCAGAAACAGTTTGCAATACCGAGGATCGGGCTGATAATCAGGATAAAGGCGCTTGCAAGAAGGACAATTTTCAGAAGCAGGAGAGTGCGTCTTTCACCGAGTGTTATCGGCAGCGTTTCGGCCCCCACCATCAGATCTCCCTGTACCTGGAAGAGACTGAAGAAAATTGCCCTGGCATAGCTCCATGAGAATACGATTAAGCCGGTTATGATGACTGGCAACAGCTTTCCGCCTCCTGTTTCGAGCATCGGCAAGACAGTGATAACGGCTACCCATGCAAGGGCCTCTGACAGGCTTCTTGACCCCGGAATATCCTTGATTTTGACATAGCGGGACTTGTGACGAAATTGTTCAGGGACAAGGGGGATACTGTATATGATTCCTAAGAGGCTCAAGGCGATCAAGGCTATGAAGGTGACAACTCCAATCATGTAGGAAAGCGCCAGGGCCATTATAATAGCCGTAATGCCCGTTATATTCAACAGGCCCTTGTGTGTTTGAAGGAAAGTCGCCCTGTCAGGGTCATTATAGGCGCTGGCTCCCTTGTCCAAAAAGTGATTGAAGACATGCATGGCATAGAGGTAGAGGAATGTCAGGAGAGGAAAGGCGAGGTTCGGCTCCCTTCCTGCCAAAATGGATGCAGCATAAGCAAAAGAAAAAGCTCCTAATGCCACGATCAGATTGCTCAACACTAAGAACCTGAAGGCCTGTTTTGCCCAACGGGTGAGAAAAATTTTCCTACGGCTGTGGATCTCTTCTATCTCTTTCAGTACGTTTTTTATCATCCAGTGCGGAGTAGACGCCCCCGCCGTGAGACCGATAATTTTCATGCCGGAGAGTTTATTTCTGTTCAGATCTCTTTCAGTTTCCACATGGAAAGTGGGCAGATGTTCCGCTTCGGATATCTGGGCGAGGCGCTGTGTATTGCCGCTGTGATATCCCCCCACCACAACAACGGCATCCACCTGATCCTTAAAGGTTCTGACCTCTTGTTGCCTTTCCTGTGTTGCATCGCAGATGGTTTCAAAAACCAATAGATCCGGGAATCGTTGTTTCAGCGCCCTTACCACACTGCTGAAGTTTTTTTCATTCTGCGTTGTCTGTGCAACCACAAAGGGGCTATCCAAATGGGGTAGACCGGCAACGTCATTCTCCCCCTGAATAACGTGGGCCGGAGTTTTGCTGTAACCCATTAGACCGATAACCTCGGCGTGATCTCGGTCGCCTACAATTATTGCCGAGCGACCCTTATTCGTATGATGTCGGATAATTGCCTGTACCCTGGTCACTTTTGGGCATGTGGCATCGATAACCCTGAGGCCTGTCTTTTCGAGCGCCAGGTGTTGCCCTGGAGGAATACCGTGGGCCCTTATCACGATCCGTCCTGTCTTCAGTCCATTGAGGTCATCCGTGGCCTTCACACCCTTTGTCTCAAGGAGATCAAGAACCTGCTGATTGTGAATCAGGGGACCGAAGGTAAAGAGAGGACCCTCCTTTTTGTTGGTTTCCGCCATCACTATCTCCATGGCGCGGCGGACGCCCATACAGAATCCTGCTGCCTTTGCTAATATTACCTTCATAGCTCTCCGACCCCCGGCCTTTCTCTTTCTGAATCTACTCGCAGCCCTCGATCCCTTGAAAGAGTCCCGAAATAATTATCCAATGCGCTGATCATTGTATTGAAATCATTAATCCCTGTAAAGGACCCACGAAAGCTGCTGCTGTGGGGCAAACCCTTTGTATATCCCAGGAGCAACCCCCGCATCATTTTGGAGGCCCTGTTTTCACCGATCACCCGGGACAGGAGCGCGAAATGTTCCAGAATGACCGTCTTTCTTTCGGACAAATCGGGTGGACGCGCCTCAAGGCCTTTTTCAAGGTCCAGAATCTGCCTGAATATCCACGGGTTACCCATGGCGCCCCGGCCGACCATGACCCCATCGCACCCGGTTTCTTCTCTCATCTGGAGGGCCAGTTCCGGTTTAAACACGTCTCCGTTTCCGATGACAGGGATGGAGAGATTTCTCTTGACCTCCCGAATAATGCGCCAGTCCGCTTGCCCTGAAAACCCCTGTTTGACGAACCGGGGATGGATGGTAACGGCATCCGCGCCGCAATCCTCAATGATCCCGGCGATTTCCAGAAAATTAGCATCATCGGGGGACCAGCCAGCCCGGATTTTTACGGTCAGGGGAACCGTGCAGGCCTTGCGGACGGCCATGACCATATCCCGCACCGCAGTCGGGTTTCGAAGAAGCGCACCGCCGGACCCGTTTTTAACCACCTTTCTGGCGGGGCACCCCATGTTGATGTCCACCAGGTCGGCGCCTTTTTGAACCACGATCTCGGCAGCCATGGCCATGATTTGAGGGTCCGCGCCGAATATCTGTACCGAGAGGGGCTTTTCCTCGGGAAAACCATTCAGGTAGCGAACGGTCTTTTCATGGCCTCTGGAAAGACCCACGGCGCTCACCATCTCGGTGACCACGAGACCGGCCCCTAATCTTTTGGCGATCAAACGAAACGGCGGATTTGTGATGCCCGCCATGGGGGCCATGATGAGCCGGTTTTTGAGTTTCAAAGCGCCGATTTGCAACATGGAATTGTTTAATCCTGGTTGCTTTTTGGGGTAATGGCCCCCACGGGACAGATCTCCACGCAGGCCAGGCAATCCCCGCAGGGAACGAGGCTCGACCTTTGTTGGCCATAAAAACTGATCACCGTTGCGAACCCCCGATCGGCAAAAGCCATGAGGGGGTCGCCATGGGTCTTGCGGCAGACCTGAATGCATTTGCCGCACAGGACGCACCGGTTGGGGTGGTGGTTCAGAAAGGGATGATCATCCAGTGTTTCCTGATCTTTCAAGAAATGATCCAGGCGTTTTGGCTTGAGACCCACTTTCAGGAACCGGGCAATCTTCTGCAGTTCGCACTTTTTGTTCGCGGGACAATGGCCGCAGTCCACATGGTGCACGGACAAAAGCAGCTCCAGGGCTGTTCGCTGCAGCCGCCGCACCGTCGGGGTGTCGGTCTTCACCACCATGTTTTCCACCGCCTCCACCTGGCATGAGGGGATCGGCTGTTCGCGTCCCTCGATTTCCACAAAGCAGAGTCGGCAGGAAGCGGGCGGATGTTCCAGCATGTCCATGTAGCACAGGTTGGGAATATACACCTCATGGTCAAGGCAGGCCTTGAGCAGATTGACTCCCTCCTTCACCTGAATTTTCCTGTTGTCCACAACGATTTTGATCATATTTATTATGTATTTGGTGTTTAGTCTATTTCCTGTTTGCAAACGGACAGGTCCGCTATTCTCCTGCAATCATCAATCGCCAATCATCCCCGCCCAAAATCTGGTCAAGGCGGGATTTCCTCTTCGCTGCAACAATCATCAATCACCTGGGGTCGCTCCACAATGGGGGCCAAGTGCGGCGGCGACACCTTCCTGACCGCATCATACTCCGGAGGACAAGCAGTCACGCATTCACCGCATTTGACGCAGAGGGTCTGGTCGATACCTTTTTTTCGATTGAGGGTGGTAAAGATGGCTTCCACGGGACAAGAGCCCACGCATGCATCGCAGCCCCGAGCGCACTTGTCCAGGTCAATATAAAACGCTGTCAGATCCCGGCACATGCAGGCCGGGCACCGTTTTTCCTT
>JAOZQV010000290.1 GCA_029932035.1 Deltaproteobacteria bacterium
AGAAATGGCGTATCAATTAAATGAAGAACAGCGGATGATACGGGCAATGGTCAGGGATTTTGCCAGGGAGGCCATAATGCCCACTGCTGCCGAAAGAGATAGGAACGGTCAATTCCCGGCGGAAAATCTCAAAAAAATGGGTGAGTTAGGGCTCATGGGCATGAATGTGCCCCCCGAATATAACGGCGCCGGGGTGGACACGGTAAGTTATTCCTTGGCAATGCAGGAGATCGCCTATGCCTGTGCCTCCACTGCGGTAGTCATGTCGGTGCACAACTCGGTGGCCTGTGGACCCATCTATCTTTTCGGCTCGGATTATCTAAAAGACATCTATCTAAAGATCCTGGCGACTGGCGAGAAGATCGGATCTTTTGCCCTGACAGAGCCTGGCGCCGGTTCTGACCCGGTAGGCCAGAAGGCGAAAGCGGTCAAGGATGGGGACAGCTACGTTATCAACGGCACCAAGATGTTTATCACAACCGGCAAGAACTCGGATGTCACCGTAGTGACCGCATATACGGACAAAGAAAAGAGACATCGAGGGATCAGCGCATTTGTGGTGGAGAAGGGGACTCCCGGCTTTTCCGTGGGCAAGGAGGAAAAAAAAATGGGCCTTCGGGCCTCAGACACGGTGGAGCTGATCTTTGAGGACTGCCGGGTGCCGGCAGAGAACCTTTTGGGAGATGAGGGTGATGGTTTTCGTATTGCAATGGCCTCTTTAGACGGGGGCCGGATCGGCATCGCATCCCAGTCCGTGGGTGTAGCCCAGGCCGCCTTGGACGCTGCCGTGAGCTATGCAAAGGAGAGGGTCCAGTTCGGTAAAACCATATCCCAGTTTCAAGGTATCCGATGGATGATAGCAGACATGGCAACCCAGATAGAAGCTGCCAGACTGCTAACATTTAATGCCGCTGCCATGAGAGACCGGGGAGAGAACTTCTCCCTTGCCGCCTCCATGGCAAAGGTCTTTGCCTCTGAGATGGCCAATAAGGTTGCCTATAAGGCTCTTCAGATTCATGGTGGATACGGGTACATCCAGGAGTATCCCGTGGAAAGATATTACAGGGATGTAAGGGTTTTTACCATCTATGAAGGCACCTCGGAAATCCAGAGAAAGGTGATTGCAAACTACGTGATAGGGAAGTAAGTACGGACTTTGGATTTAAATAAGGACCAGAATCGACGATATTAACAATATCTTTTGGTAGCCGTTCACGGGTTCAATGGTTCAGAGGGTTAGGGCCTAAAAGGCCTGTTTCACCGCATAACCGGCATTTCTTAGCTTATCCACTACCTCTCTCGCGTGGTCGTGCCCGCGGGTCTCCAGGTTTAGGATTACACTTGAGACCTCTATGGGATTCTGCAGGTCCAGCCGATCATGAAAGATATGGAGGATATTGGCTTTTTCATTTGCGATTATCCCCAAAAGTCTATTGAGGGAGCCCGGGATATCAAGGAGATTAACTTCCAACCTGATAAGTCTCCCCATCTTGACAGCCCCCCTCTCGAGAATGCGGTCTACTGTATTTAGCTCGATATTGCCGCCGCTTATGATCAGGATATATTGTTTTGCCTTTGTGGAGATCTGACCATCCATAAGGGCCGCAAGAGGAGTGGCGCCCGCCCCTTCAGCGATAATATTAGCCTTATCCATAAGGCTTAGAACTGCACCGGCAATCCCTTCCTCTTCCACTGAAACCATTTCATCCACATATTTCTGAATCATAGGAAAAGTAAGATCACCCGGCCGGTTTACCGCAATCCCATCGGCAAGTGTGGGACCGATATCTACGGTTACAGGGGTCTTTTTTGCCAAAGACCTGATCATTGAAGGACAACTGTTTGTCTGCACGCCGATAACGCGGACACCGGGACAGAGGGTCTTTGTTGAAAGGGCGATTCCCGATATGAGCCCTCCTCCGCCAACGGGTACCACAACGGCCACATCATTGCCCAACATATCGGCAAGTTCCGGACCGATGGTGCCCTGCCCAGCAATCACATGGGGATCATCAAAGGCGGGGATAAGGATTTTCCCCTTTTCCCGGCAAAGTTCTATGGCGTGGGAGCAGGCATCGTTGTAGTGAGACCCTGAGAGTATCACCTCTGCTCCATACTCCTTTACAGATAGTAGTTTTCTTATGGATACGTCTTCGGGCATGATCAGGGTTGCGTTTATCCCCAATCTCGCCGATGCCCAGGCAACGCCTTGAGCGTGATTCCCTGCCGAGGCTGCTATAATACCCCTTTGTTTCTCCTCGGGACTCAATTGACAAATTCGATTATAAGCGCCCCGGACCTTAAAGGCACCTGTTTCCTGGAGGTTTTCGAGCTTCAGAAATATCTCAGCCCCCAAAAGCCTGGTGAAATAACCGGAACGAACCAGAGGAGAGGGATGAATCACACCCCTGAGTCTCTCACCCGCCCTCTTTATATCTTCGAATTGTGGAATCATATTTATCTGAATATCCTAACCAACACATCCCTATAGGTCTTTAAAACCTTTCCTCCAAAGCAGACAAAGATCACCTGTTTTACAGTATCATCACTTTCAAGAAATCGCTTTGTCTCCTTCATCGCGATTTCAGTGGCCCGGTCCAAAGGGAACCTGTAGGCGCCGGTGCTGATGGAGGGAAAGGCGATGGTTTTGGCGCCTGTGTCCACTGCCGCTCGAAGGCTATTCTTGTAACAGTTGGCGAGAAGGGCATCTTCATTTTTATGACCCCCGGCCCAAACAGGCCCCACCGTATGGATAACCCATTTGGCAGGGAGGCGATAACCCCTGCTCACCCTGGCCTCGCCCGTGGGGCAGCCGCCTATCTGTCTGGTCTCTTCTAAAAGCTCCGGCCCGGCCGCCCTGTGTATGGCCCCATCAACCCCTCCCCCTCCCAAGAGAGTTGTGTTGGCCGCATTGACAATAGCGTCCACCGCCTGTTTGGTTATGTCTCCCTCAATGATTTTCACTCTCTCTTTCATCAAAACCTCCTACGCCCTCTCTGTTTTTCCACTGCCGTCATTAAATAATACTTCGGACGGTATATTTTGGACTATATTTGTAATGGGTGCGGCGGTTGCTTCACCAAGATATTCCAACACAGAATCTCGTGTTAGGATAAGAACCGGTCTCTTTTTATCTGGCTTTACAAACTTGTACCAACGTATTTCGCCGTGTTTCATCCGTCACCCCAGGCTTGCTCTGTTTCCCAAACCGAAAACTCATCGGCTGTAAACAGGGTATCGCCCATAACCTTCACGGTGTCTGCGCTCCATTTGCCCAAGATTTAAGAGGGATAGCGTCTCACGAAGTGCCTTTCGTGTGAAAGCAGAACGACTTGTGCGTAGTCGCTTCGAAACGCGGTCGACTGCTTTGATAAGATCATCATCAAGGGTCATCTGAATTGTTCTCATATTACGCCTCCGTAATGTGGCTTTCTATAGCTATATCCACACTGTAGGCCATGTCAAGTCATCATGCCTCACCGAGGTAGCAACCCTCGTAATCCATTGTGCAAAGAGGGGTTTTTTCCCCATTGAAAACGGCGTTAACCACTTCCCCGACAAAGAGCGTATGGTTGCCCGGCGCTAAGCTTTGAGTGATACGGCACTCCATACAGCCGATGCAGTCTGCTAAGATTGGGCAGCCGCTCACGCCGTCTTCCCACGCGATTGATTTGAATTTTTCTCTGGCGACCGGACCTTTGAAACGGACTAAAAGATCTTTTTGTTCCCTGGCAAGGATGTGCAGGGCGAAATGTCCGCTTTGGGCCAGCAAATCGTGAGAGTAGCGGTTTGAGTGGACCGCCACCATGAACAGCGGCGGGTCGTAGGACACCTGGCTCACCCAGGAGGCGATCATGCCATTGATGGTGCTTTCAAACCGTGTGGTAAGGACGTAAATCCCGTACGTCATGTGGGCCATGTTTTGCAGAATCGCCTTCTTCATAATCCGCTCCTGTCTCTGTGTTCTGGGTTTTCGGGGTTCTTGGGCCAGGCTATCTTATTGATATTTAGGCATTATCGCCCCAAAAATACGTGTCTTCGAGCCTTAAAAGCATAATTTGCCTGGTACCATTTTTTACTTTTCGTAAAGTTTCCTCATGATTTCACTTGCTTGCTCTGCAAGCTCGGAAGACCGAATTTGATACGCAGTTTGTTACATGCCAGGCACCCTGGCTCGAACCACCGACAAAGGACTGGCCGTGCTTCGTGGTGCTTGCACTTGCCGGAATCGAGATCCAACCAGAGACACGGATTGGAATCCTTATAGCGAGCACTGCGAGCATAGGAGTCGAGTTGTTGAAGGAGTGCATCCGACGCCTTTACCAACTCGTTGGCATCGAAGGGAGGAAGTGAAAAAGCCAGACAACAGATTCCACAGTTATCGCATGGATTATTTGAAGGTGTATTCATACGCCACCTAAACGAAGGTTATGCAATTAATTTAACATCTAACGCTGAGCCTTAGCACTTAACCCGACGGGCGGGAAGAGCTAAAGTGAATGACAATTCTGATAAAGGTCAATGAACGGAAATTTTTGATAGAACAACGGTATAGCCCGGTCGGAGTTCAAGCGCTTGTTCTGCCAGATTCATTTTTATGTGCCTCTTTGTTGAGCCTTAAGCAGAGAGTTAATTCGTGTTTGATAACCTCTTCCTTGTTTTTTGAACCACTTCAGAACATCAAGTAACCTGGGTTTTTCGAGCAACGGGCTTAAGCCCTTTTCGCAGAACGGGTTCTTTATGTAATGCAAAACAAATGTGAGATTATTAGTGGTAAAACATACAAAATCAAAGGTTATTCACCGTACATATCAGTTATGAGCTTGCGTAATTGAGCGGCTTTGATATCTAATAATTTGTCAATTTTCTTTTTTAGCCTTTGTTTGCTAATAGTGCGTATTTGGTCAACGGCTATCTCAGATTTTTTATTCGAGCATTTAATCTGGAGCCGGGTTCTCCATTGTGGGTGCAACTTTGAGGTTAAGGGACATACGACAACGGTTT
>JAOZQV010000291.1 GCA_029932035.1 Deltaproteobacteria bacterium
CACTAAGTAGGACGATTTTGGATTGCGGATTTGGGGATACAAGATGCAGGATGTAAGATGAACGATGCAGGATGGATGATTGATTCCTGGTTGTGTTCCTTGCGCCTTGAGCCTTAAGCCTTGCGCCTTCGTCAGATGGTTGGATGAAACATGATTAATAATCTGCGTCAATCTGCGTAATCTGTGGATGGGGTTGAGTGATATTTGTATGCCGTTTGATGTGCTCCAGTTTGTTTATCTCGTGGTAGCCGTTGTGGCGATAGCCGCTTTTGTGGCGGTTAGCGCCCTGTTGCTGGTTTATTTAGAGCGTAAGGTAGCAGGGCATATTCAGAGAAGACCGGGGCCTTTTGAGGTTGGCCCCCACGGGATACTGCAGACCATGGCCGATGCCTTGAAGCTGATCGGCAAACAACCCTTTAAGCCGGACGGCGCGGACAGCATCCTCTTCTGGCTCGCCCCTGTCCTGGCCTTTGCTCCTGCTCTTCCCCTCTTGCTCCCCATCCCCTTTGGTCCCTTATTAACCGGTCTTGAGGTCAATCTAGGACTCATTCTTATATTGGCCTTTTCCGGCATAAATGTGCTGGCCCTCTGTATGGCTGGCTGGGGATCGAATAACAAATGGGCGCTTCTCGGGGCTGCCAGGTCTGTGGCCCAATCCGTTGGCTACGAGATACCACTCCTCATGAGCGTCCTGGCAGTGGCCTTTATGACGGGCACATTGAACCTCTCACAGATAGTGGCCGATCAAGGCCCATGGCCCTGGCACTGGAACATGTTTACCCAGCCATTGGCATTCTTCATATATTTTACCTGCGCTGTAGCCGAGACAAACAGGGCTCCCTTTGATCTTCCGGAGGCGGAGAGCGAGCTTACGGCCGGGTTTCACACGGAATACTCAGGGATGGGCTTTGGACTGTTTTTCTTAGCCGAATACACCAATATGATTGTGGTTTGCAGTGTCGCCACGGCCCTTTTCCTCGGGGGATGGCAGGCCCCGCTTTTGCCGGGCTTCTGGTGGTTCCTGATCAAGATGTATCTGCTCCTGCTAACGATTATGTGGTTCAGGTGGACCTATCCCAGGCTCCGGTTTGACCAGTTACTCAATCTGAACTGGAAATGGCTGCTCCCCCTCAGTCTGGTAAATCTGCTTGGCACTGCGCTGTTGATGAAAGTTTTTTGATGGTTGCAGGTTACGGGTTGGAAGGTTCAATGTCCAACGACTAATGCTTATTAACCGAAAAGGTAAGATCAGTTGAGTGCTCTGAGGCAAATATGGGATGATGTTGCGGGATTGTGGAGTCTGGTGGTAGGGCTCAAAGTTACCGGGACCTGTTTTGTCAGGGATCAGGTTACCGTCCACTATCCCCGTAACGAGGTGGACAACTTAGAGTCATTTCGCGGGCCCATTGAGTTGGTCGAAAGCCCGGATGATCCTGCAAAACCCCGGTGCATTGCATGCATGACCTGCGCCTCCATATGTCCCCATGAATGCATTACGGTGGTCAGGAAGAAACATGCCAAAACAGAGGAAGGGGCCGACAAAAAAGAGGGCGAGTCAGTTAAAGGCGAGGTAAAAAAGAAGGTCTCAAAAGAGCCTGTTAGGTTTACGTACGATTATACCCGATGCTGCCTCTGCGGATTTTGCGTGGAAAACTGCCCGGCACACTCGATCCGTTTCTCTAACAGGGGCTACCTCGCAGGATTTGACAAAAACGCATTTATTTTTGATTTGCTTGAAAAGTTCGGTGATAAACGCAGGGGCTCCGGGTAAGTGGAAAAAGACGAACGTCCAGGTAAGCGAAGACTCTGACATCGAATGAAAACATACGTAAACTTTAGGCACCCCAGTTAAATGAGGCGTTGCATTTAACGTGGTAAACTTTAGTTCACTTTAGGCACTTTCTTTGGGGAATCCATGGAGATTTTGGCAAAACTTGCATTTGCTCTTTACGCCCTGGTCATAATTACCGGTGCGATTATGGCCGTAACAGCCAAAAGCCTTGTACGCGCCCTGGTAGGCCTTATTGGGGTAATGATAGGCGTGGCCGGCATGTATCTCCTTATGGCGGCCCCCTTTGTTGCCTTTATGCAGATTCTCATCTATGTGGGAGGCGTCAGTGTGCTTATCTTTTTCGCCATTATGCTCACCAAGGCCTCGCCCGACGGGGATGAGTCATCGCCCAACTCTCTTCGCAGCACCCTCAATGCCCTCGTGGCCATGCTTGCTCCGGGGATTATCCTCTCTGTTGTGATTTTGAGGTATCCGCCTGAGAGTTTTCCAAGACCGACGGATGTTGGAGCTTTTGATTTGGGGGAAGGGATGCTCGGACCGTATCTGCTTCCCTTTGAACTCATATCCATTATTCTCTTTGTGGCAATGGCGGGCGCCGTCCTGGTGGCCTGGCGGAAATGGGGAGACAAATGAGCGCACTGACCCTGTACCAACTCGTGGCCCTCTTCCTGTTGAGTATCGGATTTTTCGGGCTTGTGTGGCGCAGGACCCTAATTGGCATGGTCATCTCCATAGAGCTTATGATTAATGGCGCGGGACTCGCCATTGTAGCGGCGGCGCAGTTGACCCCGGCCAATGCGGTAATGGGCCAGATCGGGACCCTCTTTGTCATGGGCCTTGCCGCGGCAGAGGCAACACTGATCCTTGCCATTGTCCTGATCGTAGTAAAGCGTTTCAAAACCTCACAGGCCGGAGAGATCTCCGAGATGAAGGGATAATAAATGGACCCCAATCCTGACATCATTACCAGTGTTCGCCCTCTCATACCGGTGGCCTTGACATTTGTCTCGCCTTTTCTTATTCGCCTTATGGCCAGGGATAAAAACCGCCGGGAAGCGGTCTCCTTTGTCTTAGCCTCCATCACATTTCTGGCTGTTGTCTCTATGGCTCCGGGTATTTTAAAGGGGCATATCTATACCTTCACCCTGTTTACCATCATGCCGGGAATTAAGGTGAGTTTCTGCGCGGACGGCCTGAGTATGGTCTTTGCCCTCATCTCGTCCTTTCTCTGGATTCTGACCACGAGTTACAACATCGGTTACATGAGGACTCTCAAGGAACACGCGCAAACACGCTATTATGTCTGCTTCAGCGTGGCCATATTCGGGGCCCAGGGTGTCGCCTTTGCTGGAAATATCTTTACCCTCTATCTCTTCTACGAGATCATTACCCTGTTTACCTATCCCTTAGTGGCCCACTACCAGAACCGGGAGGCCTTTGAGGCCGGCAAGAAGTATCTCGTGTACCTGTTGGGGACCTCCAAGCTTTTTTTCCTTCCGGCTATGATCCTCACCTATGTGCTTTGCGGAACCCTGGACTTTCAGTTAGGAGATATTCATAAAGGCATCTTTCCGGATGACGCCAATCCCGCTCTTGTGATTGCCGTCTATGTGCTCTTCTTGGCCGGTCTGACCAAAACGGCCATGATGCCGCTTCACGGCTGGCTCCCTTCGGCCATGGTGGCTCCCGCCCCTGTCTCCGGTCTGCTTCACGCAGTGGCCGTGGTCAAGGCGGGCGCCTTTTCCGTATGCAGAATCATGCTCTCCTGCTTTGGCCTGGACTCCCTGGACCGACTCGGTCTCGGAACCCCCACTGCTTACGTGGCCGGATTTACCATTATCGCCGCCGGCCTCATCGCCCTGACAAAGGATGACATCAAGGCGCGAATCGCCTATTCCACGGTAAGCCATCTCTCCTACATCGTCATGGGGGTGGCCATGCTTTCTCAGGGAGGGGTGGAAGGGGGGATCTCGGCCATTGCCCACGACGCCTTTCCAAAGATCACCCTCTTTTTTGCTGCCGGTTGCATCATCGTGGTTACGGGATCCAAAAAAATAAGCCTCATGAACGGTCTTGGTCGTCGCATGCCCTGGACCTTCGGCGCCTTTGCCTTGGCCACCCTCTCCTTTATCGGGCTGGCCCCTGCGAGTGGCTTTTTGAGCAAATTCTATCTGATCACCGGGGCCACGGATGCGAAGCAAATCATCCCTATGTTAGTGATCTTAGCCAGTGTCCTTCTAAACATGGCTTATTTTGGCCCCATTGTCATTCGAGGGTTCTTCTTTCCGCCGGTGAAGGGGGTAAACATGGAACAGTATGCCGAAGCCCCACGGACCATGCTGATTCCCATGTTTATGATCGCCGTGCTATCTATCCTGATCGGATTTTACCCTCAGACCTTTGTGGATTTTGTGGATGCCTATGGAAGATTTTGGTAAGCGGAGATAAGAAACCATGGCCTTTTTAGACAGCTTCCTTCACCCGGCCGCGGGATTTTTTCTCCTGGCGCTCATTCTCCCCTTTTTTCCAGGCCGCTTCTGGCGATGGCTTCTCTTTTTGCCATCCCTCTACGCAATTTTCTTAGCGTTTCGGATGAAGTTGGGGAGTTACTGGGTCCTCTCCTATGTGGGCCAGGACCTTGTCTTAGGAAGGGTGGACCCCCTCTCTTTGTGCTTTGTGGTCCTTTTCTCTCTAATGACCTTTATCTGTACCCTCTTTGCCTTTCATGTTCAGGAAAAAGCCCATCACACGGCATCCCTCTTTTATATGGGGGCCGCCTTTGGCTGTATCCTTGCCGGTGATTACTGGACCCTCTATATCTTCTGGCAGTTCATGACCGTGTCATCGGCCTTCCTCATCTGGCTCAGCCGAAGGCCTCGATCCGCCAAGGCCGGTTTCAGGTACATGCTCCTCCTCCTGTTGAGCAGCGTCCTCCTGCTTGCCGGCATTCTGTTGAAGCAAAGGGTTACGGGGACCTTTGTTTTCGATTCCGCCGATGCCCAAATGATGTGGCACTTTGACTGGCTTATTCTCGCGGCCTTCTGCATCAACGGGGCCGTGGTTCCCCTTCACGCCTGGTTGACCGATGCCTATCCCGAGGCTACCGTTCCAGGGGCAGTGTTTCTCTCCGTCTTTACCACAAAGACGGCTGTCTACGCCCTGGCCCGGTGTTTCGTGGGTCTTGATGTCTTAGTTGTTC
>JAOZQV010000292.1 GCA_029932035.1 Deltaproteobacteria bacterium
TCCCAGGGCCCGTAATTACCATGTACGAGTACAAACCCGCCCCTGGAGTCAAAATCAGCAAGGTGGCAAACCTATCTGATGACCTTGCCCTGACCCTCAGAGCCCAGACTATCCGGATTGTGGCGCCAATACCTGGAAAGGCAGCAATCGGGATTGAAATCCCCAATAACCAGCGGGAAGTAGTCTATCTGAAGGAGATTCTTTCGAGCGCCGTTTATAAGGCTTCCAAGCACAAGCTGCCGATCGCCCTGGGCAAGGATATAACCGGGGCTGCAGTGGTTACAGATCTCACAAAAATGCCTCATCTATTAGTAGCCGGGGCCACTGGAACAGGGAAAAGCGTCTCAATTAACACCATGATCGAAAGCCTTCTATTCAAGGTCTCCCCGGAGATGGTCAGGTTACTCATGGTGGACCCCAAAAGGATTGAACTCTCCATGTACCACGACATTCCTCATCTGATTCACCCGGTTGTAACCCAGGCTAAGGATGCGACCAAAGCGCTCAGATGGGCGGTTGAAGAGATGGATAGGCGCTATATGCTTTTGTCTGACAGGGGCGTCAGGAATATCGAAACCTACAACCGAAAAATCGTCAAAGACACAAAAGTCGTTCCAGCGGATACTTCAAGAGGGATCGACAAAACGCTTCCCTACATAATCGTCATCATTGATGAATTGGCAGATCTGATGATGGTTTCATCCAAAGAAGTTGAAGAGGCAATCACTCGTCTGGCCCAGATGGCCCGTGCAGCCGGCATTCACCTGATCATCGCCACACAACGCCCTTCAGTCAATGTTCTCACAGGTATTATTAAAGCAAACTTCCCTACACGGCTCTCCTTCCAGGTCTCATCCAAAGTGGACTCCAGGACCATTCTAGACACCAACGGCGCGGAACATCTCTTGGGAGACGGGGATATGCTCTTTATGCCACCCGGTGTAAGCCGTATCATGAGGATTCATGGGGCATATGTCTCTGAAGAAGAGGTGCAAAATGTTACAGATTTCCTGAGAAAGCAGAGAAAACCGGATTATGACGCGACGATTCTTTCACACATTGCCAAAAATGAGGAGAGCAAAGAGGAAGACCTGGAGTTGGATGAAAAATACGAAGATGCCATTGAACTTGTGTCCAAAACAGGCCAGGCCTCCATTTCCATGCTACAGAGGAAATTACGAGTAGGATACAACCGGGCGGCCAGGATGATTGAGGTAATGGAAGTACAAGGGATCGTCGGCCCTTCGGACGGGGTTCGGCCACGAGATGTTTATGGTAGAAAGGTTCACTGATATGGGAAGGCGCTTAATCATTTTACCAATCCTAATATTTGTCTTCAATGGCCTTGCAATGGCCGAGGAGAGCTTAATCAACATCTTAGAAGGAATCCAAAAAAACTATGGCCACATCTCAGGTCTTTCCGTCCCTTACAGCCGTGAGGTCATCACACGGTCCATGAGCATGTTAGGGGACCAGGTGAAAGGAGATATGGCCTCCGGCACAATCTACTTCAAGCATCCCTATTTACTCAGATTAGAGCAGGAAAAACCAAAGGCCGAAACCATCATCTCCAACAGTGACACCCTGTGGTGGTACATTCCTGACAAGAAATGCGCGCACAGATATCCTGCCAAAGACTTTGGAAAGGAATTGCGGCTATTGAGTGACATATTCCGCGGTCTTTCCCAGGTGGAGAACAGCTTTCAGGTATTATTGCAGAACCGTAACAAGTCAGGAGAATATGAGATTGAACTCATTCCCGACCCACCCTGGCAGGAGATTAACAAAATCAACCTGACAGTCACAAAAAAGTATGAAATCCGGACAATCCGAATACACAATCAATTGGGAAGCATTACCGTCTTCAAGCTCGGGGGTTTCACTGAAAAAGAGGGGTTTGAAAAGGGGTTTTTTCAGTTTATTGTGCCGGAAGGAGTAAAGTTAACGATGGAGGGAACAAGTCAATGAATCATAATCCTTGAAAGAAGGCGCCCTACCCTCTTTAGACTCTGGAGACTGTCGGCAGGCAAAAAATAATCTATATATGGGAGCGCGCTTTTCATACCCCTGCAGAGCGGTTCATAATCGGGATCACCTGCCAAAGGATTCAACCAGATAACAGAGTAAGCCCTGCGACTCAGAAAAACCATTTCCCGCATCAAGAGATCCTTCCCTCCCAGATCCCAACCGTCGCTCAGCAGAATCACCACGGTTCTCCGGTTGAGGAGCCGTTCGCCATGCCCCTGATTGAACTGATGAAGGGAATACCCAATCCTTGTTCCACCTGACCAGTCAGGGACTTCCATGGCAATCCGTTTCAAGGCCTTTTCTACATCCAAGTGCCTGACCATGAAGGTAATAGGTGTTAAGGAGGTCGAGAATACAAAGACCTCTGCTCTCGACCCTATCCCCCTCAACCCTAATAGAAACGGCATTACAAACCTTGCATACCGGTCCATGGATCCGCTCACATCAGCTATGATCACCAAGCGCTTGAGCCGCTTTTTCTTCTGTCTGTAAAACAGCTCAAGGGGAATGCCACCTGTCTTGAGGCTCTTTCTAATAACACGGGGGAAATCGATATTCCCGGACTTTCGACCCCTTTTTGATCGCCGGGAGATATCGATTTTGAATGGGTCCATCATTTTCTTGAGGGCAAGTTGGGCCACCTGGACATCACCCCGGTCGAAGCGACCAAGGTTTTTTTTCTCAACCATTGACACAGGACTGTATACGACCCCTTCCAGCCAATCCTTTTTGTCGCTATTATCCGGCGCTGTGGACAGGTCAGAGTGGTCATCAGGAAGAAACTCCTCGTCTAAATTCTCCATTTGCCTCTCTCTTTCAGACTCAAGCTCATCCTTATCCAGTATTTTTTCCTCATTGACCCGCGCCCAAAACTGATCAAAGAGTTCTCTGAACTGGACCCATTCCAAGTCGGTCGTGGCCAGATTAGAGCGAAGGGAAAGAAAAAAATCCTCCTTTTTTTCTAATGATATCTCTTCTAAGCAGCGAAGGGCGTCATGGACACTGCTTTGAAAGACTTTGAAGCCCCTGCCCTTGAGAAACCCTGCAAAGCAGAGCACCTTCCCAGCCAGAGTTGTTTGGTCATTGGTCATTTATCATTAGGCATTTGCCATTGGTTACGAGTTGCGGGTTGCGGGTTGCAGGTTTTTCAATCAACAATCGTCCCCGCCCTAAATCTGGTCAAGGCGGGATTTCCGCTTCGCTACAACAATCATCAATTTTACCCCGTTAAATCTGTCTTTGCATTTATTTAACCGGGGCATCAATCCCCAGGTATTCCGCCCGTGTTTCCTGATCCGCCCAGATTTCCTCTTTGAACCTCTTAATATCCTCCTGGTATTTGAAGATACACCCCAGAGTCTCTATGACCACGTCTTCGTCCAAATAGTCCCTCTGCATGGTCATAAGGGCCCTGGTCCAGTCTAATGTCTCGGAAATACCCGGCTTTTTCAGAAAATCAACAGACCTCACCTTTTGCATAAAACGGGTAACCTGCTTTGCAAAACGTGATTCTATCCCCGGGAGTCTGACCGTAATAATCTTGTATTCCTTTTCAAATGAGGGGTACTCAATCCAATGATAGAGGCACCTTCGTTTCAGGGCGTCATGGACATCCCTTGTGCGATTGGAAGTAACCACAACAATCGGTTTCTTTTTCGCCTTAATGGTCCCGATCTCAGGAATCGTGATCTGGAAATCGGAAAGAACCTCTAACAGGAATGCTTCAAACTCCTCGTCCGACCTGTCTATCTCATCAATGAGGAGGACAGGGGCTTTCTCCTCTGACCTCAGTATCGCCTCAAGAAGAGGTCGCTTGATCAGGAATTCAGGGCTGTATATTATCTCTTCGATCTTGTTTCGCTCCCTTTTGCCCTGCTCTTCCAACCTTATGTGCAAGAGTTGCTTTGGATAGTTCCATTCATAAAGGGCAGTAGAAGAATCAAGTCCCTCATAACACTGGAGTCGTATAAGCTCTGTGTCAAACAAACGTGCAATCACAATGCCCACCTCTGTCTTGCCCACCCCCGGTTCTCCCTCTAAGAAAATCGGTTTTTCAAGCCGGTGGGCGAGGAAAAGGACCGTTGCAAGGGCGCGGTCCGCTATGTAACTGGAATCAGCTAATTCATTAACCACCTGATCAATCGATTCGAAATGTGACGACAAATCTATCTCCCTCCTTCATTCCCAAAAATTTCTACTGACTTGATTTAAAGGGATCTATACTTTATGATACTCATCTTCGTCAATAGCCTAAGGGTCAGAAGATTGCCATGAAATCGAAAAAAAGAGGGAAATCCGCCTCCCCTGCTCTTCAAGAGCGTTTGATTCAACTTGAGGATACGGCATCCAAGAGAGGAATCCAAGTTCATTATGATCGGCTTGAAGCGGCAGGATTGAAACTAAAGGGAGGGATCTGCTCTATAAAGGGTGATTACCACATATTCGTTGACAAGAGAAAGTCAACAGCCGACAAGATAGATTTTCTCCAGGATCACCTAAGCGACCCAATACCCAAAGATATCCCCCAAATTGATGAATAGACCTATGAAGACAGACAGTGAAAAAACCTTATTAAATCTCCCAAACACATTAACCTTTACCAGATTAGTTTCCATCCCGATTGTGTTGATATGCCTTTCCTTTCCAGACAGGTGGGGCAGTTTCCTGGCTGCATTGTTTTTCGTCTTGGCTTCAGTCACGGACATTTTAGATGGATTTTTTGCCAGAAAATATGGCACCGTAACCGTATTGGGGAAATTACTCGATCCATTAGTAGATAAGCTCTTGGTTTCTCTGACTATGATAATGCTTATTCCGCTTGACCGCATTCCCGTTTGGATAGTGATTGTAATCATCGCACGGGAAATTGCTCTGACCGGATTACGGGGCATAGCTGTCGGTGAGGGAATTGTCATACAGGCAAGCGCCTTGGGGAAATATAAGACCATTCTTCAGTCTGTT
>JAOZQV010000019.1 GCA_029932035.1 Deltaproteobacteria bacterium
TACTCTTTGCCGCTATCTACGGCTTTGCCCACGGCGGCTTCTTCACAGTAATGTCTCCTACTGTCGCAGAGCTGTTTGGGATCGGGTCTCACGGCGCCATTTTTGGGATTGTTCTGTTCATCGGAATGATTGGCGGCGCGATTGGCCCGCTGCTTACCGGCCGTTTCTTCGACGTGACCGGAAGCTACCAGACAGCCTTCATAGTTCTTATCGGGGTGGCCATCTCAGGCCTAATGCTGATTACACTCCTGCGACCGCTACAGGGCGCCGGTGAAAGGAGATAAGAGCCCCCCCTGATTGATCCGGAAAGTCAAATTACCACCCCCAGAGGAGGCAACCGGGCCTGCGCGACAAATCAGACCATGGGACTCGGGTAATATGTGGTCAAAGAATTCGATCGTCCCGCCTCCCCACAGGCACAGCCGTAAAAAAGCGGGTTTTGGATGATTTTATAAAAAAGTTTTCTATTTCTTCTTGACAACATAAATACCTAATGGTATTAGGTAAATGTTGTTAATGGAGAACTAATGCTCAAAAGAATCAATAAAAACAGTCACTTAAGCGCCTAATATAAATATGAAACGGCTGTTTTATTAGTATGTCCTGTCAACATTTGATGATATTTTCCGATTTGACAGGCCCGCTGGTTTACATTTTTGGCAGGCAGGTAATATTAATCAGGACTAAAAGACGTTGTAAAAACAAAGTGTTAAGGTCCAGAGAAAACGGGATTTCAATTTAACCCTAATGTCTTTAGGGTAACTGATGAATGGGCAACAAGGTTTCAAAAGAAAACACGAAAAACCGGATTATTGAGTCTGCAAAAAAGCTGTTTGCTGATCAAGGCTATCAGAAGACCACGGTGGTGGATATCTCGCGGCAGGCGGGTTTGTCTGAGGCAGCGCTCTATGACTATTTTCAAGGGAAAGAAGACCTGTTGCTTACAATCCCGGACCTCTGGGTATCGGAGCTGATCGGAGATCTGAAGGAACAGTTATTCGGCATCAAGGGCGCCGTCAACAAGTTGCGGAAATTTCTGTGGTGGTATTTTCGCCGCATTGAAGAGGCCCCACTGGATGCCAAGATCGTATACCTCTTCCTCAAGACCAATGCCAATTTCATGAAAACAGAGGTCTATTCCAATGTTAAAACTCTCTACTCATACCTGATCGAGATATTTGAGGAAGGTCGGTCATCGGGAGAGATGAAATCAGATCTCAATCCCTATTTTGCCCGGGATATTTTTATCGGCACCATGGAGCATCTTGTAACCCGCTGGCTACTGAAAGAGAGATCTTATTCCCTGTTCGATAACTTAGAAGAGGTTTTTAATTTGATGATTGATGGGTTTAGGGCAAATGGTGTGGAGACGATGTCCGGGGCAGAATCGCAGGGTTGAAAGGTTACAAAGGGAAAGACCGTGGAGAAGGTTAGACAGTTACCAATTTTTTACTCACGCAAAGGCGCAAAGACGCAAAGATAAAAAACTATAACTGAGACTAAGATTGCGAAGATCGTTGCTGATGCGGTGTATTACATTCACAGAAAGTTGGGGCCAGGTTTGTTGAAATCGGTCTACGAAGTCATTTTGGCATAGCTGATGTATCTGAGATTGGCTGACAAGAGGATAGGGCTTCGCTGCTAAAGGATGGCACTCGGGTTGGAATAGGCTGTAGGATTTCTTTGCGTCTTTGCGCCTTTGCGTGAGACCTTTTTAGTTCTCTCCGGGTTAGGTTTTAGGCGCGACATTGCAACGGCTTTTAGAAAGTTCTGTAATGTCGTTTTACTCATAAGTATTTCAAAAGGAGGGTTGTAAATGGCTAAGGTATTGTTTGAATGGGATTATTCATCGTACCCGGGGGCAAAGGCCTATCCGAATCTGTTCAAGCCGATTCAGATGGGCAACCTTATGGTCCCCAACCGGATAAAGTATGCCGCCACTGAAGACAACTTAAATGATCATAACGGTTTTATTACGGATGCCGATGTGGCCTATATGCGGTCAAGGGCTGAAGGCGTTGTGGGCGGTCTGTGCTTTATGCAGGGGGTGTACATGGATGAGGCCGGCAAGGGCCAGGGTTACGTTGGCCAGGCCGGTTGCTGGGATGACAAATATGTGGAAGGTCTGAAGAGAATTGCCGATGCAATTCATGGGGAAAAGGCGATTGCCGGTTTCCAGTTGATGGATTGCGGCCGGGTCGGCGCGGTGGAGGTTGAGAGCGGGCATGGTCCCTCTACAGTGCCCCAGCGTCTGAGGATCTTCAAGCCGATGTTCGAAATGACCAATGCTGAAGTAAAGGAGATGGTCCAGCAACATGTGGATGCTGCGAAAAGGGGCGTTGAGGCGGGCTTTGACGTTATAGAGATCTCGGGGATCGTTGGATATCTTATATCCAATTTCCTCTCGAGTTATACGAACCGAAGGACCGACGAGTACGGTGGTGATATTAGGGGAAGATGCCAGTCAATGGTCGAGATCATCCAGGGTGTCAAAGAGGTATGCGGTCCCGATATACCGGTGGGTATACGTCTCTGTTCCGAAGAGCTGTTGAATGATGTTAAGGGGAATACGCCAGAGGAATCTATGGAGACCTACAAGATCGCAGAGGAAGCAGGCGCGGATTACATCAGTTGCACCTTAGGGTGGCAGGAATCCATCTTCCCTGTGATCAGCAGAGATATCCCCCAGGGGAACTGGCTCTATCTGGCAAAGAGGGCCAAGGAGAATGTGAAGATACCGATCCAGATGGCCTACAGGCTGTTTACCCCGGATAAGCCCGACAAGGCTGTCGCTGATGGGGAGCTCGATATTTGGGAGATATGCCGGTCCATGATTGCCGATCCCCTGATGCCTAAGAAGGTGTTGGAAGGGAGAGAGGACGAGGTCAGGCATTGTGTGGCCTGCAACCTATGTCTTGCCAGGCTATTCCGTGACGCCCCCATGACCTGCTATATCAATCCCCGTTGCGCCCATGAGCATGACGAGAACTTTACTCCGAAACCTACGGAAGAGGAAAAAGAGATTATGATCGTTGGGGCCGGTCCTGCTGGAATGGAATGCGCCTATGTGGCTGCACAGAGAGGCCATGAGGTGCATGTCTACGATAAGATAGGCGAGGTCGGGGGCACCATTCTTGATGCCTCTCGTGCCCCTTACGGTGATGAAGAGCTGATGACCTGTGTTAATTATCAGAAGACCATGTGTGAAAAGGCGGGTGTTGAGTTCCATCTTGGGGAAGAGGTGACTGAACAACTGATCGCGGATGAGATGCCTGACACTGTGGTTTTGGCAACAGGACCGGTCTATCCCGTGATAGGGGGTTCCGAAGATCGTGACGATGTGGTGAATGTCCTGGACGTGCTGAGTGGCAAGGCCCAGGTTGGTGAGACCGTGGTCGTATATGGGAATCGGAAACCGGGCATTGGTGTCGCGCTCTTCTTGGCCAAACAGGGAAAAAAGGTTACCATCGTTGGCAAGGAAAAGAGTGCGGGATTTGACATTAATCCGTCCTTTAAGTGGCGATACATGATCTATCTGAAGCAGAACGGCGTTATGGCCTATAATGACTGTGATATAGAAGAGCTCAACGACGGTGAAATCATAGTAAAGACCTACGATGGATACCGGTTCCCGGTTAAATGCGATACAGTGGTAGTATCTGAGCGGGAGGCAAACGAAAGTCTGAAAAAGATTGTCCAGGCAGAAGGCATAGAGCTTTTCGTCATCGGAGATGCCTTGGTACCCCGCAACCTGTCCAGTGCCGTTCATGATGGCTACCGGATTGGTCTCAGGATTTAAGGAGGAGAAAAATGCCAGTTAATGCAGAAAAAGAGATAACTAAACTGTGGCGGAATCTTCACAATGCCCAGAGTGAAATCTGTAAAACCTTCTACCGTTGGCGGGAAGTGGCTATTGAAGTTGCAGGCCCTGATGTAAAGCCCTTGGATATTGCCTTAAAGGCCGCCGAAATGATGGGGAAAGATATGGGAAAGAACTTTCTCCCCCGTTTGAACTGGTTGAAGGGCGAAGAGACCTTTATGATGAATTTAGGCAGGGCTCTGGCCGGGATCTGGGTCACGGAGGGTGGAACTGCCATGGCGGATAAGGGTGAAAACCCGGGCGAGGTCTTGATCCGATGCACCCGTTGTCCCTGGCCGACTGCTGCCAAGGAGTTCGGGGTTCCCATGGAAGAGGTGGCTCTTACGAGAGAGAGGCTTTTTCAGACCATCCTTGAAGATGTCAACGTCTTCTTCAATATCAACCTGAAGATTGAAATGCTGAAGGCCATCCCGCGAGGGGAGGGCGAATATCTTTTGAAACTGTACAAAGAAAATTAATCAAATAATAGAGGAGTTGAAAAAATGGCTGCTCAGATAGATCCAGAGAAGTGTACCATGTGTGGCGGAAACGTCCAGCCTTTGTGCGTTGAGGCGTGTCCTGATATGGCGATAAGGGTGCAGGATAACAGGGTCGTAGTGACAGAGTTCATTTGTGAGGACTGTAATGAATGCGGCTGTGTCTGCCCTGATCACGCAATAACCATACCCCTTGAGAAAGTAACGTTTTAGGATTGATGATTGTCGAAGATCCCGTTTTTAGCGGGGATGATTGATGATTGATGATTGAAAGAATTTTGATCGTCAATCGTCATTTGTCTGAGTCGTCAATTACCAAAATAAATTAGCTGAATGGAGAACTGATTATGAAGGCAAACAAGATTGATCATATATGTATTGCGGTCAAGGATTTGGAGGCGGCGAAGAAGGTGTGGGAGCCCATGTTGGGCAAGTCAGGCCCTGATGACGCCTATGTTGATGAACCTGAAAAGATCAGTGTGGCGAGATACTGGGTTGGTGAAGTCGGCTTTGAGCTGATGGAATCCACGACCCCGGACGGAGACGTGGCAAAGTTCATCGCTAAAAACGGTGAGGGTGTGATGCTTATCAGTTTTAATGTGGACAACACGAGAGAGGCCGTTGATGAACTGAAGGCAAAGGACTATCCCTTTATTCCGGATTCAAAGGGCGACGTCGCAAGGCCTTTTCGTGATTGCGAATTTGCCTTTATACATCCCAAAAAGCTGAACGGGGTTTTGACCGAGCTGATTGATTATAAGTGGGACGAGTTTAAGTAACAAATACCGATTATGGGCAAACGATACAAGACCTTTGAAGTCTATCTTGTGTATATCGATCCGGATAAGTGCGATGGGTGCGAGGAATGTGTTAAATTCTGTCCTGTAGATGTCTTTGATATGGCACATAAGGCGACTGTCGGGCGGCCTCAAAACTGTTTGGGCTGCAGGACTTGTGTGGCTGTATGCAAATCCGGAGCGATCATAATAACTGAGATATGATGGTAACCAAAGAGAGATTTTACCACGAAGCACACGAAGGGCACGAAAAGTTAGTTTCTTAGCAGTTTTATTATGTCTTCGTGCTCTTCGTGGTGAATAATTTTCTGCTCGTTTTGAACACAAATTTACTTATAAAGCACTAAATTCGCAAGTTGTCTTTTTTGGTGACTCTATGAACGATTCGATTTTGATAATCGGTGCGGGAATTGCCGGGATCAATGCCGCTTTGAATGCCGCTGAATACGGGAACAAGGTATATCTGGTGGATGATACGGCAAGCATAGGCGGGATGATGGCCAGGTTGGACAAGACCTTTCCCACAAATGACTGCTCCATATGCATAGAAGCCCCTGAGATGTATGAGGTCGATAATCATCCCAACATTGAAATCCTCACCAATACTGAAGTCCGAAAGGTCAAGAAAAAAGAAGGGGGTTTCAATGTTAAGCTTGTTCAGAAGGCCAGGTTTATCGACCCGGAGAAATGTACCGGTTGCGGCGCGTGCATTGAGGCATGTCCTGTGAGTATCCCTGACGAAATGGACGGCAAGATCAGCGGGTTGAGGAAACTGGTCTACATGCCCTTTCCCCAGGCCGTGCCTAATGTGGCCGTAATCGATCCTGACTGCCGGTATGGCAATATGCGCGAGAATGGGGCATGCGTTGGGGGATGTGTGGTGGACTGCAGCCAGTGCAGAGAATGCCCTATCGCCTTATGTGTGAAGGCGTGCATCGATGAGGGAAAGGATGCGGTGCGCCTATGGCAGTCCAACAAAAACCTGAAGCTCGATGTGAAGAGTATTATCGTTGCCACAGGGATAATGGACGCAAAACCCCCCACAGGGCTGCACGGGTATGACGTGGCCGATAATGTCATTACTTATACCCAGTTCGAGAGATTGATGAATGCCGGGGGGCCGACTGAGGGGCATATTATAAGACCCTCTGACGGCAAACCCGCCAAGAAAATTGCATGGCTCCAGTGTGCGGGCCGCGGGCTTGATCATGGAATCCCCTACTGCTCAAAGGTATGTTGTATGGTAGCAACCAAGCAAACCATTATAACCAAAGAGCATGATGCATCCGTTGAAACATCTGTTTTTTATAATGACCTGAAGGCATACGGGAAGGGTTTCTGGGCGTTTTACCAGAAGGCCTTAGAGAATGGTGTCAGGTATGTCCGGGCCAGACCCTATGATGTTTTCGAAGATAGTGAAACAAAGAATCTAACCATCAGATATGAAGGCCTGGAAACCGGAAAGCTGATGGAAGAGGAAGTGGAACTGCTGGTACTTTCCACGGGACTTGTCCCTTCGGACAGGAACAAAAGGTTGGCCAAGACATTAAAAATCGAATTGGACAAGTTCGGATATTTTAAAGAAAATGACCCGTTAATGGCTCCTCTCGAAACGGGGGTTGATGGAATATACCTGTGCGGGGGAGCTACCGGTCCCATAGATATCTCAGAATCGGTTGTCCAGGCCACTGCTGCAAGCATGAGAGCGGTCCTTTGAATTGAATATTGCATATTGAATATTGAATATTGACGAGCCGCAAAGGACGTGAAATGTCGCCTTTTACGGGAATCACGGAAAAAGAAGCTTTTGATTTTTGACGTAAGCAAAACGTGAAGGATGCTGGAGACTGAATATGGACAATTTGAAGAAAAAATATTCAATAGTCAATAGTCAATCATCAATTGTAAGGGTAGGAGTTTTTGTATGTGACTGCGGTTCCAACATCGCGGGAGTGGTGGATGTGCCGGCGGTTGTAGAATATTCAAAGGGCCTTCCAGGTGTCGTTTTTGCGGATGAGGGTAAATGGTCCTGCTCGGTAGATGCCCTTGCCGATATGCAGGAGTCGATAAAGGAACAGAATCTGAACCGGGTGGTCATTGCATCGTGCACCCCGAGGACCCACGAGCCCCTTTTCAAACAGACCGTGAAAGAGGCGGGTTTAAATCCGTATCTGCTCGAGTTTGTCAGCATTCGTGAACAGGTGTCCTGGGTTCATATGGGTGTGCCTGAGGAGGCGACGCAAAAGGCAAAGGACCTTGTCAAGATGGGGGTTGCCAAGGCGATCCTCCTTGAAGAGGGAGAAGAGATCAGGCTCCCTGTTGGCAAGGACTGCCTGATAATCGGAGGCGGGATGGCCGGGATGAGCGCTGCCCTCAACATCGCCGACCAGGGATTTAATGCCTATCTCGTTGAAAAGAGCGATGCCTTAGGAGGAATCTTGAATCAGGTCTTGACCGTTACCCATGATCATATCAAGATGCCCGCGGCAAATATTGTCAAAGCCAAAAGAGAGCTTGTGGATGCGCACCCCAATATCCATGTCTACACCAACGCTGAGATAGCCTCTGTTGAGGGTTATATCGGCAACTACAAGGTCGTGCTGAATGCCAATGGCGATCAGGCTGATCTGAATATTTCGACGGTGATTGTTGCCACGGGGATGCGGCAGATAGAACCGGAAAAGGGTGCATTTCAGTACGGAAACGATCCTCGAGTGGTGACCCAGCTTCAGTTAGAGGGCATGTTGAAACGGGGTGAGCTTAGTGATGCAAAAGATGTGGTTATCATCAACTGTGTGGGTTCCAAGAATGAGGAGCGGGGCTGCTGCAGCATCGGGTGTCATGTCTCGGTCAAGAACGCGCAGATATTAAAGGCGCTCAACAAAGATCGGAACGTGCATATCCTGTACCGGGATTTGAGCATGGTGAAGAACGAGCAAATCCATCTGCAGGGAGCAAAGGGAACTGGTGTAAAGTTTATCCGGTTTCCTGACAGCCGCTATCCCGAGGTCGCACAGGGTGAGGCCGGGCTTTCTGTTAATGTCCACGACATCCTGTTGGGCCGGGAGATCGAGATACCTGCAGATCTCATAGTCCTGACCGTTGGTTTTACCGGGGATGAAACCATGGATGATGTCCGAGGGCTTCTCAAGGTTTCGGCCAACAGCGAGGGATTTTTTCAAGAACGTCATATCAAATTAGGCCCCCTCGATTTTCCTGCCGACGGTGTTTCCCTTTGCGGCTGCGCGAAAAACCCAAAGACTCTGAAGGAATCTTGTGAAGAGGGGATAGGCGCGGCCATGAGGACCTCTATCCCCATGAAGAATGGCTTTATTGAGGCGGATGGGATTGTTGCTGAAATCGATCTTTCCCTATGCAATAGCTGCAGCATCTGTTGGAAGAGGTGTCCCTATGGCGCCATAAAGGTTGGCGAGGATAAAAGGCCCGAAGTAATAAAGGCGCTCTGCAAGGGTTGCGGTCTCTGCGCGGCCGACTGCCCAAAAGAGTGTATCACCATCGTCCATTATACGGATGAACAGCTCCTGGCACAGGTGGAGGCTGCCTTAGAAGAGAATCCCGATAAAAAAATCTTAGGCTTTGTCTGCCACTGGTGCGCCTTGGGCGGTGTGGACATGGCAGGTGTAAGCAGGTTGCAGTATCCCACCAACGGAAGACTGATCCGGGTTATGTGTTCCGCCAGGGTGCCGATCAAGCTGATCGAGCGCGCCTATGAACTCGGTGCGGGGGGTGTGCTTGTGGCGGGGTGCGAGTTTCCTACCTGTCATTACATAACGGGAAATTATGCTTGCGAATCACGAATTAAACGTGCCAAGAAAAAGCTGGCAAAAAAGGGATACGATGCCGATAACCTCTGGCTTACCTGGTGTTCGGCGGCAGACGGTCCGAAGTTTGCTAATGTCATGAGAGATATGGTGAAGGAGCTTGGACTTAGCAAGTAATACTGGATACAGATATCTCTTTTTACTCACGCAAAGGCGCAAAGACGCAAAGACAAAAAGGATGACTGAGAACTAAATTGCGGAGATCGTTTTTGATGCGGCGTGTCACATTCACAGAAGGTTGGGACCCGTTTTGTTGCGAATAGGCTGTAGCTTTTCTTTGCGCCTTTGCGTGAGGCCTTTTCGGGTTAGGATTAATCAGAGATGGATACCAAAACGCTATTGAATGAAAAATTTAATGACGTAAGCATGTTCACCGCCTGTGAGCAGTGCGGGTGCTGTAGTTCGGCGTGCCCCATCACCGGTGTGAGGGACTTTAATGTCAGGCGAATCGTCAGACATATAGAGCTTGACCTGATTGAAGAGATCGGGCGCACGCCTTTTCCCTGGTACTGTACGACCTGTGGCAGGTGCGAGAGCGTATGTCCCAATGGAATAGCAATACTTGACATTATACGGCCCCTGCGGTCCGTGACCCCCAAGGAGTTTGTCCCGGAAGATCGTCCGCCCTGTGCTGACGCTTGTCCGGCCGGCATAGACATCCCCGGATACTTGAGACTCATTGCCCAGGGAAAACCTGAGGAGGCCTGCGCTCTGATCTTGGAGAAGGTCCCTTTCCCAGGTATCTTGGGCAGGGTATGCATGCATCCCTGTGAAGATGCCTGCCGGCGAATGGAGGTATTTGAACAACCGATCTCCATATGCGCTCTTAAACGATATGCAGCAGACAAGGGTGACCAGGTGTTTGAGAGGGCCTTAAATGTAAAGGAAAATACCGGTCATCGGGTGGCTGTGATCGGCTCAGGCCCCGGAGGTTTGACCGCGGCCTTTTATCTTCGGAAAAAGGGACATGATGTGACGGTTTTTGAGGGAAGATCCAAACCGGGAGGGATGATGAGATACGGCATCCCCTATTACAGGTTGCCTGAGGATGTGTTGGATGGGGAGATCAACCAGGTCTTAAGCACAGGCATACATCTTGAGACCGGCAAGTCTCTTGGTAAGGATTTCAACCTGAACAGTTTAAAAGAAGATGGTTTTGATGCGGTTTTCATTGCAACGGGGCTGCAGTTAAGCAGAAAGATCGAACTGGAAGGCGCACAGTTAGATGACGTGCTCTGGGGCATAGACTTTCTATCGGAAACCAGTGAAGAGAAGAAGCGGCCACTCAAAGAAAGGGTTCTTGTTGTGGGTGGCGGTAATGTGGCGGTTGATGTTGCGCTCACGGCCCTGCGAACGGGCGCCAAAGAAGTCACCATGGCCTGTCTTGAAAGCAGAGATGAGATGCCCGCCAATTCCTGGGAGATCGAAATGGCCTTAGAAGAAGGGGTTAAACTGATGACCTCCTGGGGACCCGGAAAGATAACAGGGGATAACGGAAAGGTGACAGGGATTGAGTTCATGCAATGCACGTCGGTCTTTGATGATGACGGGAACTTCTCCCCGACTTTTAACGATGTCACCGAAAAGGTGGAAGCCGACCAGGTTATTCTCGCCATCGGGCAGGCTGCTGATCTTTCCTTTGTGGATGAGAGTGTGTCGTTAAAGGCTGAGAGGGGTCTGATAGTAGTTGATGAGAATACACAGACCACGGATATGCCCGGTGTCTTTGCAGGTGGCGATGTAGGGCGAGGACCCGGCGCGATCATTGATGCCATTGCGGACGGCCGCAGGGCTGCAAGCTCCATTGATAAATTCTTGGGTGGTGATGGTGTAATAGACGAAACCATTGCCCAAAAGCCTGATACCCAATCCTACGATGGGAAAAGAGAGAGAGGGTTTGCAGACCTCGAAAGGGTTAAGATACCTGTCCTTCCTGTTGTTGAGCGATACGACGGATTTCCTGAAGTCGATCTCTGTCTCGATGATGACCGGGCAGTTTATGAGGCTAAGAGATGCCTCCAATGTGATCTGGAAATCAGTTTGGCCAAAAAAAGATAGATGCTCAAAGCTGAAAGCTCAAAGCAAAAGATATAGCGTCAGGCTTTCAAAAAGCCGCTTAGGCGCTAACTTGGACAATGAAGTCTCTCGCAAGGTATGAATAGAAAAACTCTGTGTTCTCTGTGGACTCTGTGAGAGGAAAAGGAGAGGAGAAAATAATGGACCAGGAAAAAAAGCTTTACCCGACCTCATGCAATCCCCTGCTGATTACACCAGCGTACCCCCTTCCAAAGGAGATCGCTGTCATCGGGGCAGGGACCATAGGACCTGATATCGGGTACTATCTCAAGAGCGCCCTCCCGGGCATCAAACTCTATCTCGTGGATGTGGTGGAGGAGCCCCTGAAGAGCGCTGAAAAAAGGCTTGCCGGGTATATGAAGAAGGCCGTGGACAAAAGAAAGATGAGGGAGGAGATGGCCAAGGCGGTCGAGGAGAATATTTTCTATACCACGGACTACAATCAGATCAAGGACTGCGATCTGGTGATAGAGGCTGCTACGGAGAACATACCTTTAAAGCAGAAGATCTTTGAGAGTGTTGAAAATATAGTTGGCGCAGACACCATCATCACTTCCAACACCAGTTCCATCCCTGCAGACCGGATCTTTAATAAGATGAAGAGGCCGGAGCGGACCACCATTACCCACTTCTTTGCGCCGGCCTGGAGGAGTCTCCCCGTGGAAGTCATTCGCTGGGAAAAGGCGAGCCAGGAGGTGGTTGACTATTTGTTCTGGTTTTTCGCCCAGACCGGAAAGGCTCCTATGATTACGGATAATGCCATCTGCTTCATGTTAGACCGGATCTTTGATAACTGGTGCAATGATGCAGCCTATCTCCTGAATGATGCTACGGCTGGGCAGATCGACAGGGTGGCCGGGGAGTTTGTATTTGCCGGTCCCTTCTTTGTGCTGAACATGGCAAACGGGAATCCTATTATCATTGAAACCAATACCCTTCAGATGGAAGAAGGTGCCCATTATAAACCTGCGTCTATCTTGGGCTCGGTTGACAGGTGGCTGACGCCTCGTCCGGGGACTAAGATGGAGATCAGCGATGAACTGAAAGAGACCATAAGGGACAGGATGTTGGGTATCTTTTTCTCCCAGTCCTTTGATGTCATTGACAGGGGGATTGGCACAAAGGAAGACCTCAACTTCGGTTGCCAGATCGCCCTCGGTTTCAGAAAAGGTCCCTTTGATGTGATGCGAGATCTGGGTGAGGCCGAGGTCAAAAGGATTATGGAGAAATTCGAAGCGGATCGTCCCGGTTTTCCGCAACCAAAGGCGTCCTTTGCCGAGTATCAGGACTTCAACCGTTTTGTGTTGGTGGACGAAATAGATGGTGTCAAGATCATTACCATCCGGAGACCCCAGGCCATGAATGCCCTCACCGATGAGATAACAGATGAGATCCTTTCTGTTTTCAAGGAGTATATTGATGATCCTTCTGTTAAGGGGTTCGTTATCACCGGATACGGAAACGCCGCATTTTCAGCGGGCGCGGACATAGGAAAATTCCCCGGGATCTTAGGCGACAGCGAGGCGTGTGTTCAGTACTCCAGGGAGTGCGCCAAGGTCCAGTTGTTTATGGACCAAATGGAAAAGCCGGTTGTTGCGGCCATAAACGGGATGGCTCTGGGCGGGGGTTTTGAAGTGGCCCTTCGATGTCACTCAATGGTTGCCGTAAAGAAGGCCTTTTTTCAATTCCCCGAAATTACATTAGGGATACTGCCTGGAATCGGCGGTTGTGTTGTTCCCTACAGGAGATGGCCCCAGGGCGCCGAACTCTTTCATGACATGATATGCTTTGCCAAGCCGATCAAGGCCCTTGAAGCCAAAGAGGCGGGGATGGTGGCCAGGGTCGTGGATAATCAGTCAGAACTGATCAGCGCGGCTATAGAAGAGATAAATAATCTCCAGGGAAATATCACAAGGATTCCGGATGGGAAAATCGATATCCCCGAGATCAAACTCCCTGATCAGCCAATGGCCGGAAAGCGGTCTTTGAGCAGGGAAGCAGTCAGCGTAACCGCCAAGACAGTCAAAGAGGCTGCCGCGGCAGAGAGCTTCGCTGATGCTATCGAGCTGGGTTATAAGGGATTTGGTGATATAGCCTGCACAGATGCGGCTAAGGAGGGGATTTCCGCTTTTCTGCAGAAAAGAAAACCCGAATTCAAAAAATAAGTGAGGAGCATTCCTTAACTTTAGGCACTTTCCGGTTGCAGGTGGCGATTCACAAAGGCTTGAATGGCGGCGGGATATTCGGGAGTGTGGCTACAGTCGCTGTGGTCCGCTCCCTTACCCACAAAGAGTTCCGCCCTGCCGGCAGGGAAGCCGTCCCTCAGCCTCCAGGCATGGTGAAGGGGGAAATTCTCGTCTTCGTCCCCGTGAATAATCAGCACGGGAACGTCAATCTGCCGGGCTAATAGCGCAGGACTCACCTTATCCATTCTGAATCTGTAAAAGATGTCCATCCACAAGACCACCATAGGGCCGAACAGAATGCCGAAAGTTAGGTTGTAGGTTCGATAAAGGGAGCGCAGGGCCTCCTTTGTCCGGGCATAACACCCCTCCAAAAAGAGGAGTCTTATCTTTTCGGGATTTTGATTGGCGGCAATGGCTGCCCCTGCAGCCCCGGCTGAATGGCCATAGAGGAGTACCGGCTCATTCACCCAGTCCAACACGGTCTTAATATCCTCGGCAAATCTGAAGGCGTTCATAAAATGGTGAGGGCTGGATTGACCATGATCTCGTACGCTGGGGATCACAGTCGTAAACCCCATTTCTCCGAAGATCCTGGCCCTCGGGACCATACGGTCCCGGTTCCGGCCCCAGCCGTGGACAAATACAACAACACCCCTTGAGGGTCCCTCGGGTTCAATCCGCCAGACCTCAATCTCGCCACCATTAGCAGCACCGATTCGGGTATCCGTAATTTTTCCCCAGTCAGGAGGGTCTATGACCGGGTTTCGAGGAATCTGGAAAGCCAGGTAAGTGAAAAACAGGGACAGAATCAGGTAGATAACCACAATGGCGATAATGATGTAAAACCACATAAAACCTGCTATACTACTTTAGAAAAAGAATTTGGACGCTGATGAACGCAGACTATCTCTGATTTTTTATTTTTGGTTGCCTGCGCTTATCTGCGGAGATATGCGTCCCCAAAATAATTGTCTCAAATCCATATAGCCTTAACGATGTTGGGTCTGATTACGGTTACTTAATTCAATCAAAAGGCCATGCTCGGATTCCAGATCTCCCAGACCCGGCCAACCAGACTTGAACCAGGTTTTAGTGTTTTTTTGCCGGGTGTCCATCCGGAGGGAGTGGCCTCCCCGGTAGCGCGGACATGCTGAAAGGCCTTCACCTGGCGGATAAGTTCCATTACATTACGGCCAACCGCAGGAGTGAGGATTTCCATAGCCTGGATTACGCCGTCAGGATCAATGATGAAACGACCACGCACATTAACACCTGCCATTTCCTCATACACCCCGTAGATTCGACCGATACGGCCCCCTGCATCAGATAGCATCGGGTAGGGGACGCCTCCGTCGACCATCTTTGAAAGTTCGTGCTCTTGCCACATCTTGTGGATGAACCTGCTGTCTGTGCTGATGGACAGAACCTCCACATCCATGGTCTTCAATTCCTGGTATTTGACGGCAACTGCCGTCAATTCGGTAGGTCAGACAAAGGTAAAATCGCCGGGATAAAAGCAAAGCACTACCCACTGCCCCTTATAATCGGACAGTTTGATATTCTTGAAACGTCCGTCCACATAAGCGCTGGCTTCAAAATCGGGAGCCGGTTTCCCCACGCGTGCCATGGGGGGCATGGGAGGGCGGCCCGGATTGAACCCAGGGGAAGCGGGTGAGCCCTTGTGGCCAGGTACGCCGAGGGGTCCTTTTGCCGGCTTGACACAGGACTCTGAATCATCGGTCTTGTCCTGGGCCATAACCGTGGAAACACCGGTAAATATGATCATAATCGCCACCATGGCCAACACCGCAAAGATCCTCTTTTTTTGCATAGTTCTTTCTCCTTTCCTCATTAAGTGTGAATTCGTTAAAGCAGACTATGTGACGAGGTTTGTTTCACAAGAGACGCATAGATTCTTCCAGTATTAAAGTCAACAACCCTCCTCTATTACTCTGGGTCTTGTCGGTTTTTTGCCCTGGAGGTTCACCTCTTTTTTTTGAGCAGATGGACTGCTCGGGCTATCTTTGGTGGACTCATAGACGGGGAACCCTGCATCGATCCATGCCTGACTTCCACCCTGGAGGTTTCTGGGCATCTTGAACCCCTTTCTTTCAAGGATGCCTACGGCCATACTGGAGCGATAGGCAGAGTTGCAGACCGTCACTACCGGTTGTTCCGGGTCCAGTTTATTAGACTGTTCAGAAAGATGATTAAGGGGAAGGTTCAGTACAGTCCCGATCCTCAGGCCCATCCATTCAGATGGAAGACGCACATCTACGATCACCGGGGCCTCTCCCTTCCGCATCATGGCGTAAAGCTCCTTCGGGGCAATGGGATTACTGACCCGGACAAGTCGTCCGGCATTTTTCCAGGTCTTCATGGTTATGATTTCCGGGCTGTAACCGATTCGGTTCAGTCTGAACAAGGCTTCCCCTAATTCTTCCCTGTTCCCCACCAGAATTAGCTTAGACCCCCACGGTACCATGACTCCTACCCAGTTCTCAAGTTTTCCTCTCAGGGCAATATTCACCGAGTTTGGAATATGGCCTGCAGCATATTTATCAGCACCTCGCAGATCCACCACATAGGTCCTGTCCGGATCGGTTAGGATTATGTCCGGGGTTGTTTCATTGGGTAGTATGGCATCCCAGTCAATCAGAGGGGGACCTTTTTTGTTCAGGGCGGCGTTGTGTCCAAAGTATTGGGGGGCTTCGGGAAGATCCTGGAGCAGTGCAGCAATGAATTCACCGCGCTTTTTGTATTGCAGATATGTATTGGACTTTTTTTCCGCACCAATAGTACTGAATGGCCTGTCGGAGAGATGCGCACCGCAAAGTGACCCTGCTCCGTGTGCTGGGAAGATCTTGACGTCGTTATTAAGTTTGGATATTTTTCCGGTCCAGGAATCGAAAAAAGCTGAAGCTAACCACGCTGCCGAGGTTTTCCCACCCATGAGATCGGGTCGTCCCACGCTGCCCACAAAAAGCACATCACCCGTCAATGCCAACTCTGGCACATTCGGGTTGTCAGGTCCGTACACAAGGGCGCACATGCCATCAGGCGTATGCCCCGGTGTTTCAATGAATTTTACCAGCGCTTTCCCCACCCGGATGGTACTCCCCTCTTTTAGAGGCTTAAACGGATATTTGGCGCCACTGATATGGCTCTGGTAGATGGGGCACTTGACTGCCTTTACCAGTTCCATGTGACCCGCCACAAAATCAGCATGGGAATGGCTTAGATAGACCCCTGTGATTTTGAACCCTTCCTTTTTGGCAATATCCAAGAAGGGGAAGATGTCCCTGCAGGGATCCACCACCAGCGCTTCCCCCTCGCTGATGAGCATATAGGAATAGATGGAGAGCACCGGCAATTCAAGCTGGGTCAGCTTGAAACAGGGAAACTCATAGGTATCCACAATATAATATTTAGATGCATCTACTCCGTGTGTAGCAGACTCAGAATCTTTGATCTGGGCCGCCCATGCACCAGCGCTGAGGATGGAAAGCATCAGCAGAATAAGCAGAGAATAAGAGATTGACCTTCGCATCTGTTTCATTTTCAGGACCTCCTTCATGGAATATTGCCGTGTAAATTACATATCTCCCGATCGCATGCGGATAAACGGGTATGACACTTTGAATTCTCAGCCCATCATAATAAATTATGACTGAAAAATCAAGCAATTTCAGGAGGTCAAGGAATTCGCAATAAGCCCGCGAGATCGCAGTGTGGCGGCAATTATAATTGACAAAGGTATTTGAAGACAATATGCTTGCGTATAGTGTAAAGCTCTCTTCCGAGAGGCATTGCCGGAGGCGATTTAAATATTAACAGCAATTCTATATTTTAACGCAGGAGGAAAAAATGAAAAACTTTAAACTTTTGATAGGAACACTTTCTCTTTTCGTTCTCATGATATGCGGGTTCCAACCCATCACTAGTCATGCCGGTACCATGGACCTCATCACCACCCTGGTAGATACCCTGGGAATTACCAAAGATCAGGCCAAGGGCGGATCTGGGGCCCTGTTTCAGAATGCAAAAGACAATCTGAGCGCCGATGATTTCAAAAAAGTGTCTGACACGGTTCCGGATATGGACGGATATCTCGCAGCGGCACCGGATGTAAAAACCAAGGGCGGTCTGGGAGGGAGCATCGGGAGTTCTTTGTCATCCTTGGGCGGAGATGCCGCAAAGGCCGGATCTATGCTCGATCTATCCAGTGCTTTTTCAAAGCTCGGTATGGATTCAGGCACTTTGGGCAAATTTGTCCCGGTGGTTCTGGATTTTGTTCAATCTAAAGGCGGAGAAAGTGTGGCAGGGCTGCTGAAAGGGCTTTGGAAATAATCTTTTCGGTAGGCTCTTCGAGAATGGTTATTTTTTTGACCCCGCAACCCTCCCTCGTGCGGGATTCATTGTCGGACAGCCTCCACCACACTTTCGGAAGAGATACTTGAGGCTATCGATCTGCACATTGGGGGGTACCGAAGCCGATCTGAGTTCTTAGAGACGGCGGCACGTCAATTTATTGCCCAATTGGTGCGAAAAAAAGCTGAGCGACGAGATCTTGAGATAATAAAT
>JAOZQV010000293.1 GCA_029932035.1 Deltaproteobacteria bacterium
TCCTTCTTGGCAAGCATGATCAGAAAAGAAAATCAATCGGTTAACCATCTTGTTGTATATTGTATATTGTATTATGGGCCTTGTCAAGCAAAAACCCACTGGTAAAGGATTAATTATCTCATAAAGAGTCAAAACTTCAGAAATGCAAAGCACCTTCTACTCCAATCTGCCCACTTTCGTGGCTTCCGGCATGGTCCAGCCCCTGGCCCCCGGGGAGCAGTTATGAGCCTTCTGATTTGCCCACTGACAGTGCCCCGGTCTGGCCCCCCACCATGAAGCGGGCCTACATGAAAGACATCTATAAGGTAACAGACAGGGAAGGGAAGGTGTCCAACCCGTCAAAGGAGTATTATGTGGTTTTTGAGGAGAAAAAAGTACATTCAGCGACGGACTACATCGTCACCCCGGAAGGAATCCCGAGAGCCATCCTGAAGAATATCGTCACGTCCTATCCTGTTCTGGTGAGGAAGAGTTCCCAAGGATGGGAATACGTCCTTCTTGAGGCGGTAGATGGAATGCATTAATGGAGCCGTTCCATGGAGCGACACAGCTCGAGGGCCACATACTTCCCACTGCGGGTTGCTGAGCCATTTTCATTGCATACTCGGGCTTTCGGCGAGGTAATTCGTAGAATTATGAACGGAATTCAAACCAATGCAGCCGTGACCGGCAGATACGACTGCCCTCTGGTATCTTGAGGAGGCCCTTTCTTTTAAGTCAACGCACAACACACTCTTTGACCCATGGGGCCGCGATTTTTTTTAACCGCATGAGTTCATCCTCATCGCACCCGGAACCGGTCTCTGTGAAAAACTCGGGGTGCAATACCCCATTCAGCGTTTCTCTGGGGGCCTCGTAAAACCGGTAAAACTTATTGGGTTAACAGGAAGTTCGGCAACGCGCCCCTAATTGATTTGCTGAAAACCGATCTTTTTGCGGATTACGCCTCTCGTCCTTCATTACTCCGAGAGCGTTACCAGGAGCATCGGGGCCTGATTGTTATAGATGAAATCCAGATGGTTCCGGATCTGCTCAATGAAATCCACTGGCTCATAGAGAACTCCGATGTCTCCTTTTTGATGACGGGATCAAGCGCTCGCAAATTGCGGCGAGGGCATGCCAATCTGCTTGGCGGCAGAGCCTGGCGATATACCATGGCCCCGCTCACCTATGCGGAGACGGATGATTTCGAGCTGGAGCAGATTGTTGTTTCCGGGCTACTGCCTCCCCATTTTCTTTCATTCGATCCCGTTCAAGACCTCAGATCGTATGTGGCCGACTATCTGAAGGAGGAAATCGCGGCAGCGGCAATCATTCAGAACATCCCGGCATTTGCCGAATTCCTGCGTGTCGCAGCGCTGACTTCCGGGGAACTGTTGAATTATACCAATGTAGGGAGGGAGACAGGCGTAAGCGCAAAGGTCGTGAGAAACTATTTCCAGATTCTGGAAGATACATTGTTAGGTTATAGAATAGCGCCGTGGAGAAAGGTCAGAAACCGGCGTCTGATAGAGACCGAAAAGTTCTATCTTTTTGATGTGGGGGTGGCCAATTACCTGGCTCGTCGCACCCCAAGAATAGGCACACCTGAATTTGGCCATTCCTTCGAGCAGTACATTATAATGGAATTGAAGGCATATCAGGCCTATAGAAACCCCGAACTCGAAATTCGCTACTGGAGGACCAGCACAGGCTTTGAGGTAGATTTCATCCTTGGAGACATGGATGTGGCCATTGAAGTAAAGGGTTCCTCGAGGATACACAGCAAACACACCAAAGGCCTGAGAGCGTTGCTTGAAGAGCATAATGTCAAACGGGCGGTTATCGTGTCTTTGGAAAAACAACCGAGAAGACTTGATTCCTCAATTGAGATTTTGCCATGGCAGATGTTTCTTGAAATGCTTTGGTCAGGTGAATTCGGGGTGTAAAGCCGGATCTGAAATTATTGAGCTGCGATTAAAGCCTCTATCTTCCCGTCAAATCATTATGAGACCAGCCGTTAGTCTTTTTTTCTTTGCATGAGCCTATGACTGTAAAGTAATTTTACAGTTGGCAAATAGCTTAACAAATAACCGCAAAGGGAACCCGGGGACAAACTGAAATATTAAATATTAAACAATATTTCTCTTTATTAACAATGAAAGACATTAAAATAATAAGCCATGGCACAGAACTTGCTTAATATGTTTGGCATGAAACCTCGAAAACCGCATAGGATCATCAGAGAAGAGAGGGATAACGGGGAGACCTTAGAAAAATGTTCAATTTCGTTCAAGATCAAGACGCATGAGGATTTTAACCACAGGAATATATTGAATATTTCGAGGATTAAAATTCGAATGCAACGCAGAGATTGGGCGAAAGGGGACGTTTTTCAAAGGTCTCATAACGGGTTCACCCTTATCGAGGTCTTGGTTGCAATCGTGATTCTCTCAGTAGGGCTGCTCGGGATGGCCTCCTTGACCGTAGCGATCATCCAGGGGAATAAGTTCAGCAATGACCTGACTACCGCCACGACCCTGGCGCAGGACGGGATGGAAGATATGAGAAGGTTAGGCTACTCAGGTACCCCGGCAACCACAACGACGGTGATCGAGGATTACAATTCTATTGCGGGGTATGCCGAATACAAGAGGGTCACAGAAACAGACGTGGACAATCCGGTTTCGGGGATGAAGATGATTACCGTAACCACGTTCTGGGATTCCGATAACCATTCGGTTGAACTTAAAACGATCCTTGCAAAATAAGAGGGCGATGATGGACAGTTCCGTAGAAAAGAGGGAGCAGGGCTTTACCCTGATCGAACTCCTTGTTGCAATGGTGATTGCGCTGATCGTGATTACAGCCACATCATCCGCCTTTATCAGCCAACAGCAAAATTATGCCGTCCAGGAGCAGGTTACCGAGATGATTCAAACCGCGCGGGCATCCATGGACATGATAACCCGGGAGATAAGGATGGCGGGCTATGATCCGACCGGGACACTGCAGAAGGATGATCCCACAGAGGCAGATGGGATCCCTTTTGTAGGCATTCCCTATGATAGCAGCCAGTTGGAGATTGTCGCGGATATTGCGGGCGCTACTGATGCCGCGGGTGATGAGGTCGGTGATGGAGAAACGGACGATGCCAATGAAGACATCATATACAAGTTTTATGATGCGACGGATTCGACCTATCCGAATCAGATCAAGAGACGAACGGGTAATGGCACTTTTCAGCCGTTTGTGGAAAATATTGAGGCCTTTACCTTCACCTATTTAGATGCGGACGGCAATGCGACAACCAACACTGCGGATATCCGGCAGATAGGGATCGTCATAACTGCGAAGACCGGGGAGCCCGATCCTAATTACTCCCATCCCACCTATTCAGATGGGCATAGAAGATATACCCTGACCACAGTAGTTACACCGATAAATCTTGCACTTTAAGAGGAGACGACAGCCATGAACGCAAGATCTCTATCAAGACCCTCAGCAGTAGAGCCCGGGTATGTCTCTGAAAGCGGCGCAGCCCTTGTAATCGCGTTAATGTTTTTGTCCATTTTGGGGATGTTAGGGACAACGGCTGTTATTTTGACGGGGACGGATATGCAGATCGGCGGCAATTACAAGACCAGCCTCAAGGGTTTTTACGCTGCCCAGGCAGGGCTCGAAGAGGCCCGACAGAGACTGTGCCAAAATTCAGCATACCCGATCAATGATGCCCATCCTACCAGTACCCAGTGGACAGGGTTTATCGGGACTGATACAAAATCCCAGAAAAAGGGGTACAGTAGCACAAATGCCATGCACGTGAAGGTTGCCAGCCTTCAGACAGACCTCGATTACACCGTAAAGATAACCCATCTGGTCGACGCAGGGGGGAATATCCTATATTGGGGCGATACGGACGGCAACGGGGTCTGCGAACAGACCACCGTCTATGGGCCGGATATGAGAAACATCTACGTAACTATTAGTTACGGGGCTTTCGGCAGTGCCGAAAAAACAGTGGTGGCAGCCATGACGCCCCTACCCCCCATCACTGTCCCGGCGCCTCTTTATGTGAATGCCTCCACGACCATCCAGGGAACCAGCACCCATATAATCGGCCTCAACCCTTCCGGTTGCGGAACCGGGCCTGATTTGCCCGCAATCGCCTCTACTCTTCCCTCTGGCACAGTTACACAGAACGGCAATCCTGAAATAAAGGGGGTTAATGGGAGTGATGACATTGTCTACGACTCCACGCCCTTAGATATCCAGGCCATGGTGGACGGCCTGAAGCATAGTCCGGATTACGCCTATACCGTAAGCAGCGCCACCCATACCGGGATGAACTGGGGGACACCCACTCCTGGCGCCACTTTGCAGGACGCCTCATCCTGCAGTGACCATAACGTGGTGTACTATGATACCGTGGGGACCGATATAAAACTCACCGGGGGCTGCTCAGGGTGCGGGATACTCCTCGTTGAAGGAGATCTGGATATCCATGGGAATTTCTCCTGGTATGGCCCGATACTTGTCACAGGCTCGGTTGTCTTCACGGGTGGCGGGAACAAGAACATAACAGGCGCGCTCCTGGCCGGAGGATCGGTTGACGCGGATGTCGTAGGTGGTAATGCGAACATCGTCTATTGCGGTGATGCCATGGACCAGGGCGCTTTCCTCTCATTAGCGCTTCTTAACTGGAAGGAGGCGATGTAGGGGCTCGCCGCCTCATCCCTTTCAAAACTAACCTCAATTCCCCGAAACTACAGGAACTCTTCCGATTTTGTTTTGACAAAACGAACGGTTAAGTGTTATTATTAAAAAATACGTTACAGGCCTTTTTGAAAGCCTCTAAGTTTACGAAACTGGCCCATGGGTTGAGTATGAGAGTATTTCGAATCCAGAGGAAAAGAGAACCAGGGTTCACCCTGATTGAAATGATGATAGTCATCGCGGTCTTCGCCATAA
>JAOZQV010000294.1:0-2680 GCA_029932035.1 Deltaproteobacteria bacterium
AAGGCATGCCACGAGTCCGGGAATAATCTTTGCTGGATGGCACCCTGTTGTAAACAGTTTTTTGTATTCCGCAACGGCTTCTTTCGTTAGCCCAAGTTCTTTTAATGATACAGCCTTATCCAAGATCGTATCGATACCATTAGGATTTGGCAGCCGTTTCTCCATCACCTTCCCAGGCATAATCCTTCTCCCTATGATTATTAAGTTTCCTTTCTTATTGCCGACAATTATGCCTCTAATTTCATCTATTTATTAACCGCTGATTAACCGTACTAACGTGGATTCAGGAAAATAGTCAATGATGTTAAGGCAACCATACCTCTGGTGGATATTGTACATCCTGCCAAGATCCAGACCGAGGGCCTTGCAAAGGATGACCCTGTTGACCACTGCATGGGCTGCAATGACGATGTCGTTGCCATTTTGTTCAGCACGGATACGCTCAAAGACGGTTTCGATTCTTTCCGACAGATCAGCAATGGACTCCCCCTCCCCTGGGGCCTTGTAGTTAATCAGGTCTTTCTCCCGTTTCTGCAGTTCTTCAGGGAAATTACGTCGGATCTCTGAGAGGGTCAGGCCTTCCCACTCGCCATAACCCATTTCCCGGAGTTCGGGCAAGAAATAAAGAGGCACATCGTGATAGCGTGCTATCAAACGCGCTCCCGTTGCAGATCGGTTAAGATCGCTCGAGTAAATCGCCTTAGGCTCAGTCAGGCTAAGACGCTCTGCCATCTGTTTCATCTGGAGGATCCCTATCTCGGTCAGATCCACATCGGTTTGGCCATATACAGGGAAATTCTCATAGCCCTTTACCTGACCGTGCCTTAGCAGATAAACTCTATTCTCTCTTTCCATACACGCCTCGTTAAGTACTTGACGATTCTATCATAATGTTAGATCATAGATATTAGGTATTTTGATGTCAACAAATTTGAAGCCTACAACTACCTGATGACAAACTCTCAAAAAGATTGTTTCGGCATTTTAGACAGGGTCTTTCCCAGGGGAACAGAAGGCTTGAGAGAAATAGTGCCCGCATGTTTTGAATGTCCCGACAAGAAGCCCTGCCTGCAGGCCGCGCTAAAAACCGAGGAAGGCTTTCAGCTCAGGAGCGAGGTTCTCGACCGTTCCCCTGCTAACGGCTTTTTGGGCAACCTCAGGCGGTGGTCTGAAAGAAAGGAACTTAGCAGGCTAAGTAAACTACACAGAGGTGAAAAAAAGTGACTACGGAAATAGTCTGTCCCTTCTGCCATTTCTCAAAGAAAATTCCTGAAAAAAAGATACCTGTTAGCGCGAAGTGGGCCATCTGTCCGCGCTGCAACCAGAAATTTGGAATCTCTCTGTCAAACAAGGGGCCCCGTCCCGCTGTTGAAGAGGAGAAGTTAAACAGAGACCCGCATGAAGCCGACCAGGAACCAGGGGAAGAACCACTGGGGAATGGAGCCCCGTGGGAAAATCGTTCTGGAACAGGCTTTGCACAGGGGATTTATCTTACCTTTAAAGAGACGCTTTTTTCTCCCTCCGCCTTTTTCAGGGGATTGACCTTTAACGGTGGTATAAGAGATCCGTTGGCCTTTGGTCTCCTGATTGGCGCTGTGGGAAATATGTTCGGGATTTTTTGGTCTGTCTTAATGATGTCCGGCGGCCTGTTTCCCTTTGGTGAGACAATCTTTAGCCATTTGACTGTGGGGCTGATCTTTCTCGTTATGGTAGTGGCCGTGCCTGTCTGTGTGACACTCAGTATGTTTATCTACAGCGGTATCCTACACCTGTTGCTTCTGATCGTAGGGGGCGGTAAGAACAGGTTCGAGGCTACTTTCAGAGTAGTGGCATATTCCCAGGCTGCCCAGGCATGGGACCTGATACCTGTTGTGGGTAGCTGGATAGGAGGTGTCTGGCAGCTAATTATCCAGGTAATAGGGCTTCGCGAAATGCATAACATCTCCTATCTCAGGGTTTTCATGGCATTCCTGCTGCCGATCGGCATCATTTTTCTCCTAACGATGATGGCCCTGGTTCTCCTGCTCATCTATCTCGGGTAATGAACACCATGACAAAGCCCCTGGAACACCACCGGGACCTTCCTTTCATGTGCCTTCTTGCCTTTGGGGTTGGTATTATTGCCGGACTGGGCGCGTGGGGTTTCCGCATGCTCATCGGACTCGTCCACAACATCCTCTTTCTGGGAAAGTTTCAATTTTACTATGATGCCAATCTTCATACTATTGGAGACCCGTGGGGGCCCTGGGTAATATTTGTGCCCGTGATCGGGGCGATGGTGGTTGCGTGGCTTGTAAAGACATTCGCCCCTGAGGCCAAGGGACACGGTGTCCCTGAGGTAATGGATGCTATCTATTATAATGACTCGAAGATCCGGCCTGTCGTGGGTCTTATCAAGGCTGCGGCATCGGCTGTCTGTATCGGTAGCGGGGGCTCGGTTGGCCGTGAGGGCCCGATCATCCAGATTGGGGCATCTTTCGGATCGACACTGGGACAGATCCTGAGGCTGCCCGCACGGCAATCTGTCACGCTTATCGCCGCAGGTGCCGCCGGGGGCATAGCAGCCACATTTAATGCCCCCTTAGGAGGACTCGCCTTCGGGATAGAGCTGTTGCTGGTATCGATTAACGCCAGGAACATCCTGCCGGTTACTATTGCCACAGTGACCGCCTCTTATATC
>JAOZQV010000294.1:2690-4944 GCA_029932035.1 Deltaproteobacteria bacterium
CCCTGTTAGGCGTTGAGCCCTCCTTTTATTTCTCCGCCCTCACAGAACTTCACCTGCGCCTGAGTTCACCATGGAGTCTCCTCTTTTTCGTACCCTTCGGGATTATCATGGGGCTTGTCACGACTCTCTTCGTTCGCGGGATCTATTGGGCTGAAGACCGTTTTGACGCCATGCCAGGCAACATCTACACTCGCCATCTGTCGGCCATGTTAGCCGTCGGGGTGATGATATGGCTCGTCATGCGCTTTACCGGATATTATTATGTGCAGGGGGTCGGATATGCCACGATCATGGATATTCTGAAGAGCGTCCTAACCGATCCCTGGCTTCTTATCATGCTGTTCAGCCTCAAGTTTATCGCCACCTGCCTTACATTAGGATCCGGTGGGTCAGGCGGTGTTTTTTCCCCCTCGCTTTTCATGGGAGCTACTATGGGAGCCCTTGTGGGCCATCTCATTGAATACCTTTTTCCCGGCATCGGTATACACCCCGTGGCCTTTGCAATTGCCGGAATGGCTGCAGGCGTTGGGGCATCTGCCGGAGCGATCATCACCGGTGCGGTGATGATCTTAGAGATGACGCAGGACTCAGATGTTGTCCTCCCCATTATGATAACGACTTCCTTCGCCTATGGTATCCGCAAATGGCTGTCGCCAGGAAGTATCTACACGCTGAAACTCCTCCGGCGCGGGCATATCGTACCCGAGGGGCTGCAGTCGGCGATGTCCGAGTCAAGGATGGCGAGGGATGCCATGGTAAAAGGGTATTCCATACTTGAAGTTGACGCTGATGTCACACCGTCGGAGGTTCCGACCTTAGTCATTTCCGGTGATTCCATCGTCGGAGTCATCCCTGCTCACACCGGGGGAAGTACGGCTCAAGCGCTCGCTGTTGATCAATATATCATGACACCCGAGAAAAACTCGATCAATGATCTGTTGCGGCAAATGGATAATACCGGATCACGGTTCGCGCTGGTTACGGGTACGCAGGAGAGTACACGCCCCCACGAAATAATTGGCATAGTTACGGAGCGTGAGGTTGCAGCCTGCGCAATGGAGGAAGCGAAGTTAAGATAATAATCTCAATATGTTAGAGAAAACCACCAGGCTCATAACCTACCTGCTACCCAAAATTCAACCTCGGTCTTAGACATCTTTTGCCAACCGTTTAAGGAATTATAGGGCTATAAAATCTTGCACGAATTTGCGCAGCTGAAACAAACTGTTCCTCAACTATGGTATTGAAAAAGCGCGGTTAACCTGATATCAAGAGCCCAAGCTAAAACAGAGTGTGAATCTTGACAAAAAGGAACTCAAACCTTGGCAAACAAAATCAACTACAGCGAAGTCTTGAATCCTGCCCAGTTAGAGGCCATCACGGCCATAGATGGCCCGATCCTTGTGATAGCGGGGGCCGGGAGCGGCAAGACCAGGACCCTGGTTTACCGGGTGGCCCGATTAGTGGAATCCGGCGTTCCCCCGGAGTCAATCCTCCTTCTTACCTTTACGAGAAAGGCTGCCCAGGAAATGTTGGACCGTGCAGCCAGCCTCGCTGATCCACGATGCAGGTTTGTTTCAGGGGGCACATTCCACTCCCTTGCCTTTAAGGTTCTAAAAAAACACGCCGAGGCCCTGGGATATGCCAACTCCTTCACCATCTTAGACCGGTCTGACATGGAAGAGGTCCTCCGCTCCCTTATCCCTGCACTTCAAATGGCAAAAAAGGGACAGAGATTCCCTAAACGGGGCACATTGGCGAATATCCTCAGTAAGGCCGCCAATCTGCAGGAACCGGTTGAGGCGTTCATATTGGAGGAATATGGTCAATTCATTGAAGTTGCGCCTCAGATAGGGAACTTAGAGAAATTATACGCAGAGTATAAAAAGACTAATCAATTAATGGATTATGACGACCTCATTATCTCTTTACAGAGGCTTTTGGGCGATAACAAGGATATCCGCACCGAGTTGAGCCAGAAATACAGCCATATCATGGTGGATGAATATCAGGACACCAACGCGATTCAGGCGGACATAGTAAAATGGCTTGCCCATGACCACCGCAATGTCATGGTGGTGGGAGATGACTCCCAGTCCATATACTCGTTCAGGGGCGCTAATTACCGGAATATGTTTGACTTTCCGTCCATTTTTCCCGAGACAAAGATAATCAAATTGGAACAAAACTACCGTTCCACACAACCTATTCTCGCCCTGACAAACGCCCTTATGGATCAGGCCGATGAGAAATA
>JAOZQV010000020.1 GCA_029932035.1 Deltaproteobacteria bacterium
GGGCCCATGATACGCAATGATCCCCCGGAATCTGAAAGGCGAAATCATTAGGGCGGAAGATATTCTTGTCAAAAACGAGTATGACTTCAGCGCCAAGTATTTAGCCCTTCGTCATTTACACTCTGTTGTCAGGACAAGCCCTGAAATAGCCCGTTCGGAAACTATCCTTGCCCTCAATGGGATTTTCCACAATTCGGCAATCTCAAGCCAGACACAATCTTTCTTTCTGTTTAGAGAAACGGCTACGATCCTCTGTCTTATCGCCGTTAATCCGATTGACCGACCTTTAGCTGAGGAGGCCTATGCTGTCCTGTTAAATATCCTTAGCACAATGGCCGGAAATTCTCATAGGGCGGCTGCAGAGGCCTTGGGCTCTCTCCCTGTGTCCATTTTGGGCCCTGAAATAAAGACCCGGACAGCGACTATCCCCCGTGTGAACTGGCAAGAGGTCTTAGAGGAAGCAGGCGTTACCCGCTCTAATCCTCCTTCCTTTGTCGGCAGGAGTATCGTTAGGGCCGTTAATGGAGATGGTAGACTGCTGATTGTCAAATTAGCATTGGCTGGGGATTCGCCTCAGTCCTTATACGACGAAGCACTATGGCTAAACCATCTCTGCTCAGATGGCTATGACTTTCCCGTGAGATTTAATATACCGGTTCCCATAAAGGTTCGGGAAGGCTATCTGTTCAGATTGGGAAATCGACCTGTCAGCCTCTTGCTCAATCCCATCCAAATGTGTCGCAACTCATTGTTTTTATTTGTGATTCATGATATCCCACACCGGAAGCATAAAACCGCGTGTTTTCAATAGGTTAGGAACTCTCACAACATAACCTTATGAACCCAGCACTGACGCTGCCCCCAGAAAAACAGAGGGTTACATCTGGTAGTTCTAACCTGTTGGGTGTCAGAAAAGGTGCTCTTTTTTTTATTTTCACCTCTGCTTCGTTCTTCATCCGCTAATTTCCAAAAAAATCGTATGGCTTGTTCCAGAGGGAAGAATCCTCAAATGCCAAATCAAACCCCTTGAATTTATTCAAAACATCCATTATTTTCTCCTGTTATGCTCATCCGGGGCATTCCCACCTGCATTGATCCTCCTTGCATTTAATTCTTTTCCAAAGGCCTATTATTTACCATACGCGGCTGCTCGTGGCAGCTTCGCGTACCTTGCAGCGAAAGAAAATAGGCAAAACAATGGGCTACCACCATTTTGATGGTTATCCTTTGTCGTTTATAGTATGGATAAATCCTTTCATGAAGATTAAAAATGTTAGATTAGAAAGTTTTTGACAATATAATCTATAATGAACCATAAAGGCCAGGACTTAGGGGAGAAACTCAAGTTTGCGGCAAAGGAGACAGTTATGGAGAGGAAAGTCAGGGTCGTTGTTTTGCTGTTCGGAATCTTTGTCCTCATTTGGCCGGGAACTATTCTTGCCCAGAAAAAGAAATCGGTCAATGAAAGGATTCTTGAAATCCTCATAGAAAAAATATCCTTACAAAGGATCAGTATGAAGAATTATTGAAACAGGCGAAAGAGGAAGAATCCGACAAATCAGAAACCCAAAAGGAAATAGTGGCAAAGAAGGAGAAGGAAGACAAGGCGTCCCGCCGCGGCATCCCTAACTTCTTTGACGACTCCGTCCCACTTGGCAATTGACAAGTGATTGAGGGCAGGATAATAATTGATATTTACAAGGCATCGAGCAAATGTCGGGTTGGCTCTGATGCCTTATTGTTAATACATTGAGCGTTGTTTGTCTGAAGGCAGGAGAGAGCCATGGAAGGATTAAGCCTGATCGATTTAGCTGAGAACAGCACCATAAGAGAGCAGCAAAAAAGGGGAGGGCGGGTTAATAACCCCTTTGAATCGGGTGCGTTCAAGGCGGCGAATCGGATCTCCATTGACGTGACAAATATGTTCGATACGCCAGGGCCCGGATCTGTTAGCAGGAAAGATGTGGAATTTTTAATCCCAGAGGTTATTAAGGCCCATCAGATGCTAAAGGATGGAGAAGGGGATATCTATGATCATGGGATTGCCATGACCGGATGGCAAGATCTTCCTGTTGAGATCAGTGAGGAGCACCTGGCAGGAATCAGATTGATTACGAGTGAATTGTCCCGGGAGGTGGACGCATTCGTTTCACTCGGTATCGGGGGATCTTATCTCGGGATTGAAGCGACTTTCGGGGCCTTGACACATAAATACTTTAACCAGTTGACAAGGGATGAGAGGGGAGGCGCTCCCGAGATCTATTTCTTAGGTCAGAATATGGACCCTGATTTCTTCAGGGATACATTAGACATGCTTAAAGGGAAGCGGATTGCCATAAACGTTATTTCAAAATCAGGCACTACCACAGAAACCGCTATAGCCTTCAGGATCATCCGGAAGCTGATGGAGGAAAACTGGGGGGATGCCGCTGATCGCATGATACTTGTTACTACTGACGGAGCACGGGGCGCATTGAAAGAAATGGCCGGGAAAAGGGGCTATCGCACATTCGTGATCCCGGACAACATTGGGGGAAGATTTTCAGTCCTGACCGATGTGGGCTTAGTGGGACTGGCCATGGCCAACATTGATATCGAGGAATTTGTTGCGGGTTTCAGGGCCATGCGGGATATTACCTCTGGGGATGATTTCTGGCGTAACCCTGCACTGGTTCATGCTGGCCTCAGACATGCCGCATGGTATGCAGGAAAAAAGATCGAAGTAGTTGCCACCAATGCGGTCTCCCTTTATTCCGTGGCGAGGTGGATGGAGCAGCTTTTCCCCGAAAGCGAGGGGCACAACGGTCATGGCCTCTGGGTATCTCCCTCTCTCTATTCTGAAAAACTGCACGCCAACGGGCAGATGGTCCAGCAGGGGGAGAGAAATATCGTCGAGACCTTTCTGCTGCTTAGGGAGCATGACAACAGGATACGGATTCCGATAACAGACAACAATCTGGATGGACTGGATTTCCTTGTTGACAAAGGGCTGGATATGAACTTTATCAACCGGATGGTTGTTGAAGGCCCGGCATATGCCCATTATAAGGGGGGCGTTCCCAATATGACCATTGAAATCCCCCAGAGGAACGCCTTTAACCTGGGTCAGTTATACTATATGATGGAAAAATCGGTGACCATATCTGGATATCTCTTAGGGCACAACCCCTTCGTGCAGCCCGGTGTTGAGGCGTACAAAGAGGCGATGTTCGCATTAATAGGGAAGCCGGGATTTGAGGAAGAGACGCGCAATATCGAAAATGAATTGGCAAAGATGAACCGTACGAAGATTTGAGGGTGCAAGTTTATGAATGTTTCGGGAGAAAAGATGAAGCTCGATCGTCCATTGGTCCTGGCCACTAAAAACAGGGGCAAAATTTCTGAGTTTAAAGATCTGTTTAGAGACTTTGACCTTGAAGTAAAGAGCCTTAATGATTTCGGGCCGATCCCTCCTGTAATAGAAGATGGCGAGACCTTTGAAGACAATGCCGTAAAAAAGGCGCAGTTTACAGCGAAGGTGTTAGGGTTTCCTGCCATTGCCGATGACTCCGGTCTGATAGTCAAGGCCCTCGGAGGAGAGCCGGGGGTCTTTTCCGCGCGCTATGCGGGAGAGGGGACCACCGACGAGGCGAACAACATCAAACTGTTGGGGGCAATGAAGGGGATAGAGCAGAGGGAAGCGGCCTTTATCTGTATCCTCGCTATTGCCGTGCCACGGGGGCCGGCACTCATATATGAGGGGACCTGTGAGGGCCTTATAACAGAGGAGATACGCGGCCGCCAAGGGTTCGGGTACGATCCCCTCTTTTACTATCCCCCGTTGAATAAGACCTTTGCCCAGATGTCTGCGGCGGAGAAAAACAGTGTTAGCCACCGGGGAAGGGCTATAGGAGAGCTAAGAGGCGAGTTGGACAAGGTCCTCATCTGGTTGGGGCAGAGATTGGCAGAGGAACCATTTTGAGACCTTTGAAAAACGCCCCCTTTCGCCCAATCTCTGTGTTGTGTTCGGATTTTAATCCTCGAAATATTCTACATATTCCTGTGGTTAATCCCGCTGAAGCGGGACTCACACGCCTTGATCTTGAACGAAATTGAGCATTTGTCAAAAGTCTCATTTAAAGATTTTTGTCACCTTTCTTGCAGTTTTGTCTCTCTATACTAATGTAAACTTGGATTTAGAGGTTCCCTCGCCTGTGGCGGGGATTTTAGACAGGGTCAGGATTTGACAAACGGGTTTCAATGCATATTATTTACAAACACTTCAAGACAAAAATAAGGAGGACAGCATGTTAGAGGTTACTGCAAAGGCAAGTGAGATGATAAAGGACTTCCTGAAGGACAAGGAAGAGATTCCGGCGATCCGGATTATGCTTTCCCAAGGTGGGTGATCCGGACCCTCACTGGGTTTGGCTCTGGATGAGTCAAAAGAAAGTGACGAAGTTTTTGATGACAGGGGACTTACATATGTGGTTGATAGGCCCCTGTATGAGAGCATAAAACCGATAACCGTCGATTATGTTAACGGCCCCTATGGTGCGGGGTTTAACATCGCCTCGAACATGCAAATGGGCGCATCATGCGGGAGTTCATGTAGCTGTTAAATATTGCCGCATTACCACCCTCTGATTGAAGCAGCGAATGATCGTTTTCAAAAAGAGGGTGGTTTTTTTGTCCTGAAATGATTAGGGTAATCCGTGCAATCTGCGAAATCTGTGGATTAGAAGGCCCCTATTTGGCAGGAACATAGCCTTATCTCTAAGGCCTCACAGGCTGATGAGACCTCCATCTTTCGAATCCCCAGGTCTTTGGCTATTCTCCAGGCGGTAACGCAGGAGAGTTTTCCGTCTTCAAGACGCCCTCTGATACCATCTTCGAGATCCTTTGAAATATTTTGAGCAGGTTCGACGATCCTCTTTACAGGCTGGTAACCGAAAAGCCCTAATTGGCATTTTATGAGTCGCATCTCGAGAAGATCCGCTGTAACCCCCACATCTCCTGGTTCGATATTCAGGTCAGCTGCTATCTTGAATGCAATGGCACATGGTACCTCCCCATTTGGGGCCAACTGCTTCAGAGCTCCTTCAATCTCAGGTCTTACTTCGCTGTCATGCAAGTGCTTTTTTGCATAATGTCCTGCGTCTTCTTTAGTCATGACGTCTCCTTAACCCGGATAAACCGGATTTACGAATTTAGGGATTGAGAACAATTTCTAATCTCAAGTTTCATATAACACAGATATTGCCTAAAATTCAATCGATTTAACACCATAATAGACCTTTACACGCGCAATGGATTCGGGTATCAATCTTTGATCAAAGGAGATTGGACATGATCAAAGAAAACATAAAAAAGATTCTGGAAGAACTGCCTGCGGGTGTGCAGCTTGTAGCTGCTGCAAAGACACGGACCGTGGCAGAGATTGTAGAAGCGATTCAGGCAGGCCTTACTATTATCGGTCACAATTACGTGCAGGAGGCTGAGAGGGCATTTGAGGCCATAGGCCCGAAGGCAAAATGGCACATGATCGGTCATTTGCAGTCCAATAAGGCCAAAAAGGCCGTCAGGATATTTGACATGATAGAGACGGTGGATTCCTTAAAGCTTGCCAAAACGATCGATAAGGCCTGTCGAAACATAAATAAGTCCATGCCGGTTCTGATTGAAATCAATAGTGGAGAAGAGTCACAGAAGGCGGGGGTGATACCTTCGGATGCTGTTTCATTGATCAAAGAAATATCTGGGTTGGAGAACGTCAGGATCACGGGTCTCATGACCATGGGGCCGTTCAGTGGCGATCCCGAGGATGCCCGTCCCTATTTTAAGAAGACAAGAGAACTATTTAAGGATATTGAGCAGACGAATCTTTCCGGGATAGAGATGCGATATCTCTCCATGGGTATGTCCAACTCATACAGAATAGCCCTTGAAGAAGGAGCGAATCTGGTAAGAATTGGCACGAGGATATTTGGAGAACGAGATTACAGTTAGCCGGGTCTTTTGACTAAGGCTAATGCTGTTTCAACTACATTCTCGGGTGTGAATCCGAATTTTTCATACAGGATCTTACTCGGGGCCGAGGCGCCGAATCGATCCAGAGCGATTATTCTACCCACATCACCCACGTAGCGGTGCCATCCCTGCGAGATACCGGCTTCGATGGCAACCCTGGCCTTTATCTCAGATGGGAGGACCTGGCGTCTGTATTTCTCATCCTGCCTATCAAATAACTCCCAGGATGGCATGCTAACAACACGTGCTGAAACCCCCTGATGGTCAAGCCTTTCTGATGCCTCAATGGCTATGTGGACCTCGGAACCTGTGGCAATCAGGATAATATCCGGCTTTTTGTCCACGGCATCCTTCAGTATGTAAGCGCCACGGGCCAAGTTGTCGGCAGGGGGATAGAGAGTGCGATCAAGCACAGGGACCCCTTGCCGGGTAAGGGCGAGCGCAACCGGTCCGGTTGACTCCAAGGCCACTTTCCAGGCCTCGACGGTTTCATTGCCGTCACAAGGTCGGATAACAGTAAGTTTGGGGATTGTCCGCAAAGATGCTAACTGTTCTACAGGCTGGTGTGTTGGCCCATCTTCCCCTAAACCTATGCTGTCGTGTGTGAAGATATAGATGACTTTCAGACCCATCAGGGCTGCAAGTCGGATGGCAGGACGCATATAGTCGGAGAAAATAAGAAAAGTTCCCCCGTACGGGATTACGCCCCCATGAAGCGCCATGCCGTTCAAAATTGCCCCCATCCCGTGTTCACGCACCCCGAACCTCAGATTGCGCCCATAGTAGGTGTCTGTCTGGAAATCGTATGAATCTTTGATCTCTGTTTTGTTGGATGGGGCTAAATCTGCGGAACCACCTATCAGGTTCGGGACCTGGTCTGCAATGGCGTTCAGGACCGTCCCTGAGGCAACCCTGGTTGCCATTCCTTTGGGGTCTGATGGGAAAGATGGGATATTTTTGTCCCAGCCCTCCGGAAACACGCCACCCATAAATCTACGCCACTCTTCTGCCAGACCGGGGAATGTCTCAGTGTAGGAACGCAGCCTCTTCTGCCATAAATCCTCGTTTGTCCGTCCCTTTTCAATTGCCCTGCGGAAATGATTTTTCACCTCTTCAGGGATAATAAAAGAGGGCTTTAAGGGCCAGTGAAGGTTTTCCTTTGTTAGTTGGATCTCTTCTTCTCCTAAGGGCTCTCCGTGAGCAGAGGGATGATCCTCTTTGTTTGGGCTTCCGTAGCCGATATGAGTTCTGATCGCAATCAATGAGGGTCTGCCTGTCTCTTCCTGGGCCTTGATTATGGCATCATCAATCGCCCTTAGATTATTTCCGTCCGTTACCGTTTGCACGTGCCAGCCGTAGGCCTTGAAGCGGGTTACCCTGTCTTCAGTAAACGCAATGTCTGTGCTGCCCTCAATGGAAATGTGATTATCGTCATACAGGTAGATCAGTTTTCCGAGCCTTAGATGGCCTGCCAAAGAGGCCGCCTCATGGGAGACCCCTTCCATGAGATCCCCGTCACTGACAATACCGTAGGTGAAATGGTCAACGATCGCTTTGTCCGAACGGTTAAAATGTGCGGCCAAGAAGCGTTCGGTGATGGCCATACCCACTCCGCTGGCAAACCCCTGGCCCAGGGGACCTGTGGTTATTTCTACGCCAGGTGTAAGTAAATATTCGGGATGGCCGGGTGTTTTGCTTTTCCACTGGCGAAAATTCTTGAGATCACTTAGAGATAAATCATACCCTGTTAGATGAAGGAGACTGTAGAGTAACATTGAACCGTGGCCGGGGGAAAGGACAAAACGGTCCCGGTCAGGCCATGTGGGGTTAAGAGGGTTATGCCGCAAGAAGCGGGTCCAGAGGGCATAGGCCATGGGAGCGGCGCCCATGGGCATACCGGGATGTCCCGAATTGGCCTTTTCAACCCCGTCTGCTGAAAGGATTCTGATGGTATTAACGCACAACTCATCCAGTTTTGGTGTCATTTTTTGTTTAAACTCCTTTCAATTTGATTCGAACTGGCCTACCCGCCCTTAACCCTTTTAAGGATCATGGGTATAAAACAGGAAAAGACAAAGAGAATCACCGCAAAGATAACCTTAAAGGCAACCAGATCTTCCCATTTGCCTGAGACCCACACATCTTTCAATGTCCCGCTCAAGAATGTGATAACAAAAATAGAGACCATAACCCCCAACCCTGTCCCGAAGAAATAGTCCCAGAAACGGACCTTTGTCAGACTCAGACCGTAATTCATCGGTGTAAAGGGGGAATTGAGTAAGCGCAGGTAAAGAACCGCGGTGAACCCGTTCCTCTCTATCCCGTCATCATACTTTTTCAGCCGGTCCCCGATCATGGAGGCAACAAAGTCCCGTCCCAACGTCCTTCCCACAAAGAATGCGATGCTGGCACCACCCAGCGCCCCAAGCCATCCACAGAAAAATCCCCAGCCGGCCCCAAAAAGTCCGGCGCCTAATATGATAGGGATGCTTGCTGGAACAAAGAGGGATATGGCAACGGTTTCGAGAAGAATGAAGACGACCGGGGCCCATAATCCAGCCGCACCTAACACACGATCTAATGACTCAGGTGTGACGAAATCCTCTATGGGGGTAAGCCGGAAAAGACAGACTGCTCCAACCAAAAAGAGAATAAGGACCAAAAATTTCCCCAATGCTCCCTTAGTAATTTTTTCTTTTTGATCAGATGTATTTTTCATACGAAATAACGAATCCTGAGATATGTTCTCTTTACCAGGTTTTTAGCGGCTAATCAACGATGAACAACCAAATTTTAGCCACTGTACAAGACACATCAAAATTTTCTCTGGCGATTCAGTGGTGCTATTAGATCTGTCCCCGCAATTTTGCCCAGACCAACCCCAGATACTCATGCAGGGCGTGCGAAGAGTTCTCTAAGGCGGTAGAGTTGGGAAAAAACGATCCAGGAGTTAGAAGCTGTCGTGACCTTGCTGTTTGTCCAGCAGGGGCCGGGATGGGATACATGCCCTGTTTTCTGAAAAGGGCCATAGAGCGTGGCATATGAATGGCCGACGTAACCAGCACAAATGGCTGTCCCCCTACAATCTGTTTTATCAAGCGGGCCTGGTCCTTTGTGTCATTAGATCCGGATTCGAGGATTATATCTTTTTTAGGTATCCCGAAAAACCTCGCAACATCAGCCATTGTATGGGCTTCAGGGACGGGGTCAAAGGCCCCGCACCCTGACAGGATGAGTTTGCTGCCGGGGTTTTCACGAAATACCCGGATACCTTCCATGAGTCGAATGAGCGGATGGCAGTATAATCTACCGCTTATGGGGATTGAAGGATCGGAATTGTGCCCCCCGGCAAGCACCACAACATATTTCACCCTTTCCTCCGTCTTATAGGCCTCAAACCTGCAATCCAGAGGCGCATTTAGGGATCTTGAAATCGGTCCATAGCTCAGAATGGCGAGGGAAACCAGACCGATTGTGACCAAGACCTTACCGGTAAGCTCCCTTTTACCGCGCCATAGCAGAAACAATCCTAAGAAAGAGATCAAAAGACATGATGGCAGAGGAAGAAGAAGCGAACCAATTATTTTTTTGAGGAGAAACATTTTAAGGACTCCTATTCTTCACCGGCCAAGACCGTGAATCCTGGGTTAAGGAAGTGTCAGTCGTTATTGAACAAGATGTTGATGGAATTGCCCCGGCATTGCAAAAAAGATATTGTAAAAAGCGTCAAAAGAAGATACATTCCTCCCGGTCGTTTTTCTCTAATGTTTGAAGTCTCATGTGGTCGATATGTTTATGGAGGAATCTTTATGGATGACATCTTAGAATTTTTTGTGTGTAATAGCTGTTCAAACAAGGACTTCATTCCCCTTTATAATTTTTCTCTCCGGTTTCACGGGGTCAATTTCTCTGATGAATTAATATATGACGAAATGGTAGAAGAGCGGTATCAATGCACAAAGTGCCAAAAGAACTTTACAAAAAAGGAGATAGAAGAGGGTTTGTCTGAACTCCGCAAAAAACGCAAAATGGACTAAGGGCCGGGTCCGTAAAAAGGACTTTTTACATGGGCGTCAAGGGTTTATCTCATATTGTTCTAAATGAAAGGTTTTTTTGCCGGTGATTATTATTCCCCTGCCTATCCTCTTTTCCAAATCAATAACTGCTTTTTGTTCGTCTTCCCTTAAGACTGTTTCTATTTCCGGATTTACCAGGACATAGACTTGTCCCCCTTCTTCAGGGTTAGTGTACTCTCTTTCCAGATCTCTGAATATCTCGTAGCAGATGGTCTTGGCTGACTTGAGGGTGCCTCGTCCCTCACAGTAGAAGCAGTTATTGCTCAGTAACCGATTCAGGCTCGCCCTGGTTCTCTTTCGGGTCATCTCAATAAGCCCTAAGTCTGAGATCTGAAGGATGTTTGTTTTTGCTTTATCCCTGCTCAGTGTCTCTTTAAGAGTCATGGACACTCGTTCACGGTTTGAGGGCTTTTCCATGTCAATGAAGTCGATAACAATAAGGCCGCCTATATTCCTGAATCGAAGTTGGTAGGCAATTTCTTTAACCGCTTCCAGATTTGTCTTTAGAATGGTTTCTTCTAAGTTCCTTTTACCAACGTAACTGCCGGTATTTACATCTATTGCTGTGAGGGCCTCCGTAAGCTCAATCACGATATAGCCCCCTGATTTCAACCAGATTTTATTGCCAAGCGCCCGCGAAATTTCTATTTCAATGCCAAAGGCGTCGAAGATAGGATCAGCCCCCTCATAAAGTTCAACAGAGTACTTTAGGGTAGGGTCGAATGTCTCGATAAATTCCATTATGTTTTCGTACTCTTTATCCGAGTCAATAATCAGACGGTCAACCTCCTTTGTAAAGAGATCCCGAACCGCCCTCAGGGAAATGGATAGATCCTTGTGTAACAGGCCAGGGTTTGTCCCTTTTTTCATTTTTCCCTGGATGTTGTCCCAGAGCTTCAGGAGGAAGCCCATCTCGGCCTCTAATTTCTTTTCGGTGGCATCTTCAGCAACTGTCCTTACAATGAATCCGATAGGTCCAGGCCTGATTTTCCTGATAATTCCTTTAAGTCTTTCCCTTTCCTCTTTATCCTCTATTCTTCGAGAGATCCCGATATGGTTAACAGTGGGCATAAAGACAAGGTGTCTCCCTGGGAGTGAGATATGAGACGTCAGCCGGGCGCCTTTGCTTCCGAGAGGTTCCTTTGCCACTTGGACCAGGATATTCTGACCTTCATGGAGCAAATCTTCAATTTGTAGAGTGGTTACATGTAGGTGATCAATTTGTGATATTTCAGGATCGATGCGATCAATATCTTGATCAGAATTGGTGTTTGCAAGCATCATCTGCTCGAGATCCGAAAAATCCCTGTAAACATCTGCAACGTAAAGAAAAGCCGTTCTGCCTAAGCTGATGTCCACGAATGAAGCCTGCATGCCCGGGAGTACCCTGGCTACCCTTCCTCGATAGATATTCCCCATCAATTCCTGACTGCGGTCTCTTTCAATATGAAGTTCTACAACAACGCCGTTTTCAACAAGAGCTACCCTGGTTTCGTAAGACCTGGCATTAATGATAAGTTCATTGGTCATGGGGCGGTCTCCTTGTTTTACGCCAGGACTTGTCCGGTCTTCAACACATCCATATTGAGAAGGTCTTCATCCATCAGGGAAAAAATACCCTTTACTATCTCTGTCGGTTTCAGCCCTGGACCTTCCGTCTGACTTACTGTCAATTGTAGCCTGTTTGGTGAAACAAGGGAGATAGAGCTGACAAGCGCCCGGGCATCGATCTCATGATCCCCTTTTTTGTTGGTTTTGACAACCGAAAAATGGTCTGATTCAAGAAATTCTCTCAGGTCTTTTTCTTCAATTTTTGGTCCCTTAAAGGTAATCAGGAATTGGCTTTCGCTTATACGCCCTCTTTTCTTGGTAGAGGAAATCTCTTTGACAAGGATTACATCAATGCCATGGGGGAGTTCATGATTGATCTTCTTTTTTACTGAAAGGATATCTATCGCTTCAATTAGTTCAATATCCACCAGCTCTTCTATGCTTTCGGTCCCAACAGGTAAGGCGGCAAAAAACGAGACCTTGGGCATGGGGTGATAACCTTTGGAGTAGGCCAATTTTAAACCTGCTCTTCTGAAGGCCCTTATGAGGACCCTCGCAAGTTCTAAATGGCCAAGATACTTTGCCCTTCCGAGCTTTCTGTAGGTGAGGCGATATTTCTTTTTGTATTCAGGCGTCGGCCGAATAGATGTTCCTTTGGCAGACGGTAACTCAGAGTATTTATAAAGGACCGGATCAACGGTCTTATGGTCGCATACGCCGCACTCTAAGCATATTTCTCGGCAGTCCGGGGTCAGATTTTCTTCTTTGGCCTTTATCCATTCCTTCTTGAGGAAGGCCTTTGTGACACCTGTCTTGATATGGTCCCAAGGTAAGATCTCCTGGAAAGACCTTTCCCTGTGGAGATAAAAGTTGGGTTCCAACCCGGCACGAACAAAGGCTTCCTGCCAGACATCTACCCTAAAATGATCTCCCCATGCGTCGAACCGCGCCCCAAGGTCCCACGCCTCCATAATGACACGGCCAAGTCTCCTGTCACCCCTTGCAAAGACACCCTCCAACCAGCTTAATTCAGGTTGATTCCATTTGACCCTGATTTGGCTTCCTCGGAGTCCTTCCTGGATTAATTGTATTCGCCTCCTGCTCTCCTCCGTAGAAATCTGAGTCGTCCACATAAAGGGGGTATGGGCTTTGGGCACAAACGTAGAAATGCTGACGTTTAAATTTGCCCTTTTCCCCTTTTTGCCGGCAAGGCGTATGACCTGTTTGGACAAATCGATAATGTCCTGAAGGTCTCCATCCCCCTCGTATGGGAGCCCTATCATAAAGTAAAGCTTAATCAGGTTCCATCCGGCCCGGTAAACCACATGCGCAGTCCCGAGGATATCGTCTTGGGTCAAGCCTTTGTTGATGATCCTCCTGAGCCGATCATTGCCTGCCTCCGGGGCCAAGGTAAAACCCGTCTTTCTTACCCTTTTGATCTGTTCGATCATTTCGGTGTTCAGGCTGTCCATCCTGAGTGACGGGAGGCTTACTCCGATATTCTTGTGAGATTGTCTGTCCATCAGGGTCTTGAGAAGCGGACCGATACAGCTATAATCCCCGGAACTAAGGGAAAGGAGAGAGATGTCTTCATAGCCGGTCAGTTTTAATGCATTTTCAGCTTTTTCAATAATTGATTCGGGGCTTCGTTCCCGTACCGGGCGATATATCATCCCTGCCTGGCAGAATCGACATCCTCGAGTACAACCGCGTGAGATCTCTACTGAAACACGGTCGTGGATCAGTTCGGTGAAGGGGACGATTTGACGCTCGGGATAGGGATAATCATCGATATCGGGTAGGATAGCCTTCTTTACCTCTTGGTAGTCTGTATGATCCGGCTCAATTTTTTCAACAGACCCATCGGGGCAATAATGAACGCTGAAAAAAGAAGGGATGTATACCCCCCTGATATACCGCAATTCATGCAGTAGCTCTCTTTTGCTCTCTATTTTTTTCTTCTTTGTTTCCCGGATAACACGGCATATCTCTAAGGCCGCGGTCTCACCGTCACCGATTACCATAAGGTCAAAGAAATCGGCAACGGGCTCGGGATTAAAACACGCGGGACCTCCTGCAATGATAAGAGCGTCTTTGTCAGCTCTATCCGCAGCCAAAAGGGGAATGCCTGAGAGATCGAGCATGTTCAGGACGTTTGTGTACGAGAGTTCGTGTTGGAGGCTGAAACCCACGAGGTCAAAGCTTGACAGGGGACGTTCCGACTCTAATGTGGCAAGGGGGATCCCTCGGCTTCTCAATTCATATTCCAAGTCAATCCAGGGGGAAAAAACCCGCTCAGCAGCCAGCCATTCCTGACTGTTAAGAATGTTATAAATGATTTTTAGCCCTAAGTGGGACATGCCTATTTCATAGACGTCCGGAAAGGCAAGGGCAATGGAGACCTCGATCTTAGAAGGATCTTTCCTGACAGAGTTAACCTCGTTGCCCAAATAACGACTTGGACGAATGATATTAGAAAACCAGTTTTTATCTAAGATGGACATAATTTTATGCGGGCAGGGAGCAATATCGTAATTTCAGCTCCACCGCCGGGGTGATTGGCTCCGGATATTTTCCCTTCAAGCCGATCTATGATCCTTTTCACAATGGCCAGGCCCAGACCGGAACCGATTTCTTTAGTGGTAAAGAAGGGTAAAAAAAGGTGTTGCAGGCCTTTTTCATCAAATCCTTCTCCTGTATCACGAATGACTATTTTTGCCTTCTCCGATTCGAATTCAGGCGGACCAGGCAGCAATACAGAGGCAACATGTAGCTCACCTCCACCACCCATGGCATCACATGCATTTAAAAAGAGATTCCACAGGACCTGTTTGAGCTGGTCCGGATCAGATTCAACTGTAACAGGATATGGGAAATTTGTAAAAATTGTTATTTCGCTATTCCAGCGTGGGTTGTTTTGGAAAAGCTCTAACGATTCGAGGATTAACTGATTCAGGTCAAGCTCCGTCAATTTTGTTCTCTTGGGCCTGGCAAAAAGGAGGAAGTCGGATACCAATTCATTGAGTCGATCTGTTTCTCTCAATATGATATTCATGAGGCGAACGTTAACATCGTTTTGCTCCATCCCATCCCTTATGATCTCAATCGATCCGCTGATGGATGCCATCGGATTTCGAATCTCGTGGGCCATTCCTGCTGCAAGCTCTCCTATGATTGCAAGACCTTCAACCTTCTTCATCTCCTCTTCAATCTGTTTCATTTTAGTTACATCCTGCAGGGTGAGAATTTGACCTTGTTGTTCACCAAAGGAATGCAGTAGGGGGGAGACGGACAGTCGTAGATCAGTTTTTGTTCCGTCAGGCCTCTCATAAGAGAGGTCGGAAAATGACGATTTAGTTTCGATGAGACCGGTTGAAAGGAATTGTCGTACGCTTGAATGCTCGACAAAAAGGGGGAGAGTGTCGCCTATCAGATGCCCACAGGCGTGGTTCGCCTTTATCCCAAACATCTTCTCTGCTGCGGGATTAAACAGGACAATTTTTTCCTGGTTATCTAAGACAATCAGGCCTGATGTGATGCTGCCGATTATGCTTTCATTCAGCCCCTCCAATCTGTTGACATCTAACTGTTTTGCCACTAATTCAACGCGGTTCATTCTTGCCTGTTCAGAGAGAAAACTGCTGAGATATCCAACGAGATAAAAACCAATCATATTTGCGAGTATGGTGAAAAACAGGTAGGCGCTTTGATAGGTTTCGGAGTAGATCGCCCGGCTGCCGAGAGGATGAATAACACCGTAATAGTGAAGATCTAACAGCAGACCATAAAAAATGCTGCTGCTGGACGCAACGATCATACCTCCTCTGCGGTAAAGGAGTATGCTTCCGCTGAATATGCTGAGGATGTAAAGAAAAGAGAATATGCTCTCTATGCCACCGGTAGAGTATATAAGACTCGTTATTATTAGGGTGTCGACAAGGAGCTGGGTATATGCCTGCAAGGTGATATTGTTTAGATACTTTAATAGGAAGGCGTAAATAATGCTGATGAAGTATACAGATACAAGAAGAAGATAGTGGGAGGTGTGGATTTCTCCGAAATGGCTTAGGGATCCCCTGGCCTGGACAAATATGAGGGCTCCCAAGAGAATAGAGATAAAGAGGACCCTTAACAGCATTAGGGTTTTAAGACCTCTGAAGAGCTCTGATGGAGAGGTTTTTTGTGTAGAGCTTATCATTTTTCTGAGATTATGACCCCATGGCTGCGGCCATACCGAAAATGGGTAGATACATGGCGATAACGAGTCCGCCTATAGCCCCCCCAAGGAATACCATGAGCAGGGGCTCCAGCATGGAGGTCATTGCCTCTACTGCTACGTCCACCTCATCGTCGTAAAAATCGGCTATTTTTTCGAGCATGGCATCAAGGGCCCCTGTGGCTTCGCCGACAGCAATCATTTGAACTACCATATTAGGGAAGATGTCGTTTTCCGAGAGTGGTTCTGCAATAGGTTGTCCTTCGGCAATACTTGAACGAACATCAAGAATGACCTCTTCGAGCACAACATTGCCTGAAGTTTTGGCAACGATTTCCAGGGCCGTTATGATAGGTACTCCGCTGCTTATCATAGTTCCTAAGGTCCTGGAAAACCTGGCCACCGCAACCTTTTTGAGTAGTGGGCCAAATACGGGCAATTTCAATGCCAAGGTGTCTGTGGCCTTTCTACCTCCAGTGGTGCCCCTGTACTTCTTGAACAGGAAAACAAACAGAATAAGGCCGCCTATTATGTAGAGGATGTTTTCTGTGGTGAATTTACTCATAGCCACTACAATTTGTGTTGGCACTGGTAGGGCCTTGCCAAAACTTGCGAACATCTCCTCGAATACCGGGATCACAAAAATCATGATCACGGCGATCACTATTATGGCAATAGCTACGACAACCATCGGATATGTCATGGCTCCTTTAATCTGGGATTTCAGTTTCTCCACCTTTTCTATATAAGCGGCCAAACGTTGTAAGATGGTGTCTAATATGCCTCCCACTTCACCGGCTGCGACCAGATTAATGAAGAGGCTATCAAATACGTCTGGATGCTTTTCCATGGCTTCAGCAAGGCTTGAGCCTCCTTCCACGTCTTTTACAACCTCTTTTAGAATACGCTTGAATGTCTTATTTTCCATCTGCTCGGCAAGGATGGTTAGGCCCTGGACAAGAGGCAGGCCAGCGTCTATCATGGTGGAAAATTGCCTGGTAAATATGACGATGTCCTTCTTTGTAACCTTGGGCTGCATGAAAGAAACATTTTCAAAAACATCCTTTGGTTTGGGCTTTATTTTTTTGATCTTAAGGTTGCGGCGTCTCAATTGCAGCCCCGCCGATTTCTCATCGGCTGCTTCCAACTCTCCTTTTATGACCTTACCTTTTTTTGTCTCCGCAACCCAATTATAGACCGGCATTTTAGTCCTCCGTAAGATCTCTACTAAGCAAGGAAATGGTTGGGTGTGCTATTATTAGATCAACCTTTTCCTTAGATATATGCAAAAATTTAATTGAGAATAAATAATTCGTCTTCCTCTGTCAAGTTGGCTGACAGCAACTCTTTTTTGTACCCGTTTACGGGGTAAGGGCATTTGCCTTTGAAAACTGTTGCACTATCGGATATTATTCTTGACAAGAAGTGTGAATTAGATGTTATATGTCTTCGACATTAAAATGTGATGCAAACTGGGGCATTTTTCAAGGGTCTCGAAGCATGTTTTTGTTTCTGAACGCTTTTGTTGTTTGCTAAGGGCCCCGAATCACGTTGAGTTTAACCAAGAAAAATATTACTAAATTAAGGAGGTATTGGCTGTGAGTGAGATTATTGCTCCCATGGGGGGAAAGGTTATCGATGTAAAGGTAAAGGCTGGTGATGCTGTAAACGAGGGTGATGAGGTTGTTATCCTCGAGGCCATGAAGATGGAACTGCCGATAGCGGCCGATGTATCCGGCACGGTGAAGGAGGTCAAATGTAATAATGGTGACACTGTCGAAGCGGAAGGTGTCTTAATAGTGCTTGAGTAATAAC